>NZ_JBYNTT010000010.1:0-225930 GCF_057784995.1 Ramlibacter sp. G4-7 | reverse complement strand
CCGCGCTTGGCTGCGCGTCATCTGGCGCGCTTGGAGAGACCGCCAGCCATACGACGTCCAGCGTCACACAGGCGCCATGTTGCAGCTCGCCGCAGCAGGGGGTTGACACAGGGTGTCTCATTCCCTGCCCTCCACCAGCGACCGCGCCGCGAACGCCCGCTCGGCCAGCGCGGGCGCGCCCACGCCTGCGGCCCAGGACGCGAAGGACGCGGTCGGCCCTTTCCACCGCAGCGACTCCACGTCGCCGAACAGCTTCGCGTCGGTCCGCAGCGTCGCCAGCCGCTTGAACAGCAGCGCGGTCTCCAGCTGCTCCCCCAGGATCCTGGCGGGGAAGGATTCGATGGGGCCGTGCTCGTTCAGCAGCCGGGCCGCGCCGACCGCACCGATGCCGGAGATGCCCGGGTAGCCATCCGCGGCGTCCCCCACCAGCGCCAGGTAGTCCGGGATCAGGACCGGTTCGACGCCGAACTTCTGCCGGATGTCCGGCGCCGTGCGGATCTTGTTCGCCTTGCGATCCACCTGCACGACGCGGTCTCCCCGCACGCACTGGGCAAGGTCCTTGTCGGGCGTCCAGATCAGGGCCTTGTCCACGCGCGTGTCCGCTTCCGCGAGGTGCGCTGCGCTGGCCAGGGCGTCATCGGCTTCCAGCTCCGTCATGGGCCACACCACGACGCCCATGGCGGCCAGGCCCTGCTCCAGCGGCTCGAACTGGGCGCGCAGCGCGCGTTCGATGCCCTCGCCCGTCTTGTACCCGGGCCACAGCGCATTGCGAAAGGACTCGATGACGTGATCGGTCGCGACCCCGACGTGCGTCGCCCGGTTCTCGATGATCTGGAGCGTCCCGTTCAGGACGCCCACGACCGCGCCGAACGGGCGGTCCTCGCCCTTGGTGAAGCGGCGCAGGCCGTAGAAGTGCCGGAACAGCTCGTAGGTGCCGTCGATGAGGTCGATGATCACGCGCCGAAGATACCGGATCCGTCCCACGGCGGTGTCCGCACCCCGCCGTGGGATCCGTCGTCGCAGCGCCCGTCATCCTGCTTCCCGCAGAGCCAGCGCCCGGCTCCTACACCGCCGAAACGTGCACCGCACTACAGTGGTGCGACCAAGAAGGAGACGGCAGATGAGGGTGCTGCTGGTAGAGGACAACTTTCGCATGCAGGACGAGGTCCGGCGCCTGGTGACGGCGATCCCGAACGCGCAGGTCGTGGCGGTCGCGGCCAGCCAGCCGCAAGCGAGCGACTGGCTCGCGGCCAACCCGGACGGATGGGACCTGGCCCTGGTGGACCTGTTCCTGGAAGAAGGCCACGGCTTCGACGTGCTGCGGCGCTGCCGCAAGGTGAGCCCGCACCAGCGCGCCGTGGTGCTGTCCAATTACACCCGCGACCCCGTGCCCGAGCACGCGCGCCAGGCCGGCGCCGATGCCTTGTTCGACAAGTCCTTCGACATGGACGCCCTGGTGGAGTACTGCCGCGAATTCAGCCGGCAGTTGCAGGGCGCCGCCGCCGCGTGATCACGCATCTCGGTGGCGACGCGCCACCGGTGGCGTCGGTGCTTGCAGGGACCAGGCGTGCGCCGGCACCGCCGGCTGCGCCAGCACGTCCAGCACGTTTTTCGCGGCGCCCACGCCCATGTTGACATAAGCATCGCCGGTGACGCCGCCGATGTGCGGGCTGAGGATGATGTTGGGCTCGCCGTGGAAGGGATGGGGCACTGTCATGGGTTCCACCGCAAAGCTGTCCAGCCCCGCGGAGGCAAGCTGGCCGGAGCGCACCGCTTGCAGCAGCGCGGCTTCGTCGACGAGGCCGCCGCGGGCCGTGTTCACCAGGATCACGCCGCGCCTGCATGCCTGCAGCGTCTGCGCGTTCACCAGGTTGCGGTTTTCCGCGGTCAGCGGGCAGTGCAGCGAGATGACGTCGGAGTCGCGCCAGATCGCGTCCAGCGCGACCGGCTGGATGTACTCGGGCAGGTCCTTGGCGAACGGGTCGAAGCCGATCACCTTCATGCCCATCGCGTCGCACATGCGCGCGAAGCGCTGGCCGATGGCGCCCAGCCCCACCAGGCCGATGGTGCGGCCGTGCAGTTCAACGCTCTTGTGCGTGGCCTTGTCCCAGTGGCCGGCGTGCATGCGGGCGTTGAGCTGCACGACGGACTTCGCGCAGGCCAGCACGAGTGCCAGCGCCTGTTCCGCGACCGCCGCCGCATTGGCGCCGGCCGCTGCGCGCACCTCGATGCCGCGTGCCCTGGCCGCGTCCTTGTCGATCGTGTCCGTGCCGCTGCCATGCTTGGAGATCACGCGCAGCGAGGGCGCCGCGTCCATCACCGACGCCGGAACCTTGCCGTAACGCACGATGATCGCCACCGGATCGTGCCGCTGCGACAGCGCGACGAGGTCCGCTTCCTGCGGCGTCTTGCCCGCGTAGATGACCTCGAAGTCCTTGAGCAGCTCCAGCGCCTGGGGCGCAAGGTCCGCGCCCGTGACGACGATGGCGCGGCGGGCGCTCACAGGTTTTCCCCTTGCTTGAGCACGCCCGCCGTACGCAGCGCGGCATCGAGCCAGCTGGCGGCGGTGTTGCCCTTCTGGATCGCGGCGATGCGGGCGGATTCGTCTTCCACCTTCTTGCGGGCCAGGGGCAGCAGCGCTTCGACGCGCTCGCGCTCGATCGCCACCACGCCGTCGGCATCCGCCACGATCAGGTCGCCGGCACGCACGGTCACGCCGCCGATGGACACCGGATGGCCGATGCGGCCGGGCACGTTCTTGGTCGGGCCGTTGGGGTTGGTGCCGAACGAGAAAACAGGGTAGTCCATCTCGTCGATCTCCAGGCTGTCGCGCACGGCGCCGTCGATCACAACGCCGGCCAGGCCCAGCTGCTTGCACGCGGTCATCATGATGGTGCCCATAAGCGCCGCCATCTGGTCGCCCTTGCCGTCGATGACCAGCACGTCGCCGGGCTTGGCCAGCGACATGGCCGCGTGGATCATCAGGTTGTCGCCGGGGCGCACGTCCACCGTCAGCGCGGGGCCGGCCAGCTTCATGCGCGGACGCAGCGCCGCGATGCGGCCATGCAGCGCGCCGCGGCGGCCGTTCACGTCGGCCAGGATGGCCGCCTGGTATTCGGCGGCCTGGCGGACCAGCTCGGGGGAGATACGCTCGAAGTTGCGCAGGATGTCGGTCATGGGGAAGCTCTCTTGGGCGAAGGAGGTCCCGCCGGCACGCTGGCGCGCCGGTCAGGAAGGAGAAGGCAGGAGGAGTGGAAGGGCGGCCTCACTAGGAGGCCGCGTGTGCCCAAGGTCAGTCGACCTTGGCGCCGGAGTCCTTGACGATCTTGCCCCAGCGGGTGATGTCGTCGCGGATCAGCTTGCCGAACTGCTCGGGCGTGCTGCCGGCCACGTCGGCGCCCTGGTCGCCCAGCTTCTTTTGCAGCTCGGGGTCCTTCAGGGCCTTGTTGATGTCGGTGTTGAGCTTGGCGACGACCTCCTTCGGCAGGTTGGCCGGGCCGAGGATGCCGAACCAGGTGACCGCCTCGAAGCCCTTGTAGGTCTCCGCGATCGCCGGGATCTGCGGCAGGTCATCGGCGCGCTTGAGCGAAGTGACGGCGAGCGCGCGCATCTTGCCGCTCTTGATGTGGCCCAGCAGCGTAGGGATGGAGGACACGTACAGCTGCACCTGGCCGCTGATCACGTCGGTGGCACCCTGCGATGCGCCCTTGTACGGGATGTGCACGAGCTTGACGCCGGCGGCCTTCTGGAAGGCTTCAGTTGCGAGGTGCGCCACGGTGCCGTTGCCGGAAGTGGCGAAGTTGATGCTGCCCGGCTTTTCCTTCGCGGCCTTGATCACGTCGTCCAGCGTCTTGTACGGCGAGTCGGCGCCGGTGACGATCACCAGCGGCGAGCTGGCGACGAGGGTGATGGGCGTGAGGTCCTTCAGCGGGTCATAGGGCAGCTTGGAGTACAGCGTCGGGTTGATGGCAAGGTTGCTCGTCTGGCCCATCACGAGGGTGTAGCCGTCGGCGGACGCCTTGGCCGCGGCGTCCACGCCGAGGTTGCCGCCGGAGCCGGGCTTGTTGTCCACGACGAAGGTGTAGCCCGAGCCGGTGACCTTGTTGGCGACTTCGCGCGTGATCAGGTCGGTGCCGCCGCCTGCCGGGAAGGGCACGACCATGCGGATGGGCTTGGCGGGCCAGGCCTGGGCAAAGGCCGAGACGGTGGCGAGGGAAGCTGCGGCGAGCACGAGCGTCGCGCGACGGGAAAGCTGCATGGGTTTTGTCTCCGAAAACGGCGCTGGTGCACCGGTGACGCGAACTGTAGATGTCCGTTGCATCCCATACAATGCCGTTTCACACAGTGGACCGCGGTGCAATATGCGCAACACGACCGTCGATGAGGAAACTGGCGGCCCGCAGGGCGGCGTCGTCGCCGTCACGCGGGCGCTCTCGCTCATGGAAGCGTTCGCCGTCGGCGAGGCCACGCTGTCGCTCGCCGAATTGAGCCGGCGCGCCGGCATGCACAAGACCACGGCGCTGCGTCTCGCGCGCACGCTCGCCCTGTCGCAATACATGGTGCAGACCGAAGATGGCCAATGGCGGCTGGGGCCGGCCGCGGGCTGGCTGGGCGCGCGCTACCAAGCCGGCTTCGACGTCAACAACGTGGTGGAGCCGGCGCTGCACGAGCTGGTGCGGGACACCGGCGAGAGCGCCTCCTTCTACGTGCGCGAGGGCGACATCCGCTCCTGCGTGGCGCGGGTGGAAGGGCCGCAGTCGGTGCGGCACAACGTGCGCATCGGCGAGCGGCTGCCCCTGGACAAGGGTGCGCCGGGCCGGGTGATCCTCGCCTTCAGCGGCGCCGCCGGCGAGCCCTACGAATCGATCCGCAAGCACGGCTTCCACATCTCGCTGGGAGAGCGCGAGGCGGAGGTCGCCAGCGTGGCGGCGCCGGTCTTCGGCCTGAACTGGCGGCTGCTCGGCTCGATGTGCATCTCCGGGCCCAGTTCACGCCTGACGAAGGCCAGGCTGGAGAAACACGCGAAGGTGGTGATCCGCGCCGCGAACCAGCTGTCCTATGCGCTGGCCGGCAGCCGCTCGGCGGCGACGCCGGCCGCCGTGTCGCGCTGGCATCCATGAAGGCCCGCGCGGCGCGGCAAGTGCCCGTTCACGCGGACGTCGACAGGGCCTCGTGGCTGTGGTGCGGCAGCACGCTCGTGCCGGCCATGCCGTGCAGGGCCTCGGTGCGGATCCACGGCGCCCAGCTGTTGACCGTGCCGAAGATGGTGGCGAAGGCCACGTCCGCCGCGTCCCGCCCGGTCCCGAAGCGCACCAACCCCATCGGGATCGCCGTGCCCGAGGCATCGAAGATGAACCACCGGTCCCCGAGATAGCATTCCACGTAGGCGTGCAGGTCGGGCGGTCCCAGGGCCGGGTCCGCGCCGTAGTCCGTCCCCGTCGCCATGCGCGCGGGGATGTTGACGGCGCGGCACAGCGCGATCATCAGGTGGGCGAAGTCGCGGCAGACACCGGTGCCTTCCACCAGCGTGTCGATCGCCGACGTGCTCGCGTTGGAGGTGTTGGAGCGGAAGCTGACGTGCGACTGCACCCAGCGCTGGATGGCCTGCACGCGGCCGTAGCCCCGGGGCAGGCTGCCGAATTCGCGCATCGCGAAGGCGGCCAGCCGGTCGGACTGGCAGTAGCGGCTGGGGTAGAGGTACTCCATCACCGGCAGCGGCAGCGCGCGCACCGGCACTTCCGGCAGGTACACCGGGTCCGCCTTGTAGTGCGCAAGGGCCACGGTGGCCTTGTACGCCAGCGACAGTTGCCCCGGGCCCGCATGCAGCCGCAGCAGGCGGGTGCCGGTGCGCGGATCGGTCCACAGCTGGGTCGGTATGTCCTGGTTGATCGCCAGCGTTTCCCGGCTGACCGTCTGCGCCGGGGTGTGCGCGGCGTGGATGTTGAAGACGAAATCGGCTCCTTGCGGATCCACGATGTCGTAGGCGAGGTCGATCTGCAGTTGGATGAGGATCATGCGTTGGCTGCCGTTCGGCTCAAGACCGCATTGTCCGGCCAGCGCGGCCTTCGCCGCACTCGGCAACGCGGCGCGCACCGCAAGCTGCGGCCTTGTCCTACATCGCCGAACGCACGGCGGGCTCCCGGCGGACGCCCGTGGCACTGGACCACGACCTGGGCGAGCCCGCGCGCCACGCTACTTCTGCAGCGACATCAGGTACAGCGTGATCGCCTCGACGTCGCCCGCCGACAGGTGCGACGTCCTGCCGTGCGTGTCCGGAATCACCCGGATGTTGTTGGCCGCAAGCACGGGGTTGATCGCGCCGCCCACGATCAAGGGCACCACGTTGCTCGTCCCGAGCTGGTCCAGCTCCAGGCGCCCTTGCGGATAGGCGAGCCGGTCGTAGGCCGGATCGGCCCCCGCCTTGGGCACCGGGCGGTCCAGGCTCACGCAGATCGGTCCCTTGGCATCGCCCCCCAGGCGCGTGCAGCTGCCGTCGTCGCGGCTGTCGGCCATGGTGATCGGCACCTCGGTCGGCAGGCGCACCGGCGGGCCGCCCAGGAAGTCGAAGGCCGTCACGCGGCTGTGGTCCGTGCGCACCACGCGGAAGTTGAAGCCGCGCTCGCCCGCACGCAGCAAGGGCGAACCCGGTGGCAAAAGGATTTCGCGCACGCTGTGCGCCGAACCGTGGTGCAGCCAGCGCGGGACGCTGTCCCAGAACGAGCGCAGGTGCTTGGTGTTGCGGCTGCTGATGTTCTGGCGCCCGCCCAGGTCCTGCGGCGGGTCGAAGGGCTTGAAGAAGTAGTCGTTCAACAGGCGCGTGAACGGGCCTTCGTTGTCGACCGTGATCTCCGCCACCACGCCCGGTTCATGGATGTTGTAGTCCTGGAAGGTGTCGTTGATCTCCCCGTTGGCGCGCTTGTTGCCGTTGTGGTGGCAGCTCGCGCAGCCGGCGCCCCCGGCGGCCAGATCGTTCGTGAACAGGGCCTTGCCGGCGGCGACCGTCGTTGCCTCCGCGCCGTTCGGCGCCTGCCGCAGCGGGTTGGGCATCAGGCGCGTCTCGTTCTGGGTCCAGAGGATCTGGGCGAACGCCATGTCGTAGAAGTCGATCTTGAACGCCTTGCCGCTCAGCTCGGGCCGGCCGATCGCGCGCGAGTTCTCCTCCGTCTTGCGCAGCACGAACTCGTTGCGCGCCCGCTGGCGCTCCAGCAGCGTGGCCTGCGGGAACACCGCCGTGCGCCGCTCCGCATTCACCAGTTCGCCGTTGCAGGACGAGGCATACGCGTTCATGGGCGTGCTGAGTCCCTCGAACCACTCGGGCCAGTTGTCGGAGGTGTCCTTGTTCTGCGGCGAGATCTTCGGTCCGCCGATGGCATTGCCGCCCACGTTCCACTGCCCGCCGTCATGCCGGCTTTGCCAGTGGCAGTGGCCGCAGGACTTCTGGCCGTCGTCGGAGTACGACTGCGTGAACAGCCAGCGCAGGCCGATCTCCTCGTGGGTGGCGAACAGGTGGGAGCCGTGCCCGCCGGTGCGCGGATCGGGCGTGCTGTCGGTCACGCCGACGGTGACGAAGCCTTGCCGCTTCAGGGCACCGTTCGCATCCACGGCGAGGAAGGACACGTCCTCGGTCTGCATGTTCGCGACGTAGACCGCGCGGCCGTCGGGAGAGACAGCCAGCCCCTGCGGAGTGATGCCGCCGGTGAACTCGTCGCCGATGCGCGTGAGGATGCCCGCCGGGCTGCCCGGATTCTGGTTGATGCGGAACACCTCGATCTTGTCGGAATGCAGCTGCGACACGAACAGCAGGTTGCCGCGCACGAACAGCTGCTCGGGGCCGCTGCCACGGATGACCTTCTGCTCGGGCGCGTGGTCGCCGAGGTCGGTGATCTCGCCGGGAACCGCGAGCAGGGACCGGTCGCGCTCGAAGTCGACATAGCGGAAGACGAACTGGTTGGTGGCCGTGTCGAACACGTTCAGCTCGCTGCCGAGGTCGTCGAAGGTCGTGGCCCGGGTCGCGTCCGACATTACCGGCGTGTAGCCGAGGGGCGCACCCGTGTTGCGGATCGCCACGCCGTTCACGATCTTGGGCAGGCCGTGGCCGGTCTCGGGTTCGTTGAGCACGCTGTTGGTCGAATGGCCGGAGACGATGCCCCAGCGGCCGGCGATCTTGACGTCCGTGGCGAGGCCGCCGACGGGTATCGTGCCCTTGAGCTCCAACGCATCGCCCGCGATGTTGATCACGGCGATGGTGTGACCGAGGGTGTTGGCCACGTACAGGGTGTTGCCGTCCGCACTGATGGCGAGGTCGCGCGGGTTGGTGCGATCCAGGTCCGTCGTGCCGGTCGGGACCTGACCGATCTGCTTGAAGACCGGCCCCTTGGCGATGCTGAACGCGCGCACCTGGTCCTTGAAGCGGTCCGTGATGTACAGGCGCGTGCCCGCGGCATTGAAGACGAGGTCCTCGCCGTAGTAGCCGGTCTCGAACTGCCCCAGCACGGTGTCCGTCACCGTGTCGACCACGGAGGCGAAGTTCGCATACTGGTTCACGACGACGGCATAGGGCCGGGGGTTCTCGGGATTGGGCGGCGACACGGCAATGCCGGTGGGCCGCGTGCCAACGGGCATCGCCGGGATGCTCAGGTCCACCCAGCGCAGCACGCGGCGCGCGGCGGTGTCGACCACCGCGATGCGGCTGTCCGGATAGCCCTCACGCCCCGGCAGCGTGACGTACAGCTTGCTGCCGTCCGGAGTGAGCGCCACTGCGTTCGGCCAGCTGCGGAAAGGCTGCTTCACGAACGGCCAGTGCTGGCTGCCGCTGTTGACCCGGGGGGCGTTCGGATCGATGCGGGTGCCCGGATCCGGACGGCCCGTGAAGTAGTCCACCCCGAACATGATCCGGGTGAAGCGCTCGATGCCGGCGCGCACGCCGGCAGGCTCGGCGCCGACGATGCGCTTGACCGGATCGCCGTTCGGCCCGGTGATGATCTCGCCGCGCGAGTCGGTCTTCACGGGACCGGTGAAGAAACGCAGCTTGAATGGGGCCTCGGGCAGCGACGGCGACAGGACGTGCGGCACGAACGAGACTGCGGAGAGGCTCTTGACCGGTCCCGCGGCGTCGCTGCTGCGGAAGGCCCACGTGCCCAGGCCGATGATCCCGGCCGAAGCCAGGAGCGCAGCCCACCGCACGGGGCGGGCGAGGGATTGCTTGGCAACCATGGAGTGTCTCCTTTCGCCCCTCGACTGACGAAATGCACTCCGAGCCCCCTGGGAGGCGAGCATACGAACTTGTTCTTCGCCGTGCGGCGCCCGCGCGCAACCGGACTCCCGCAGTTGAGACACTTTGAAATAGGCGGGGGGTGCCGGAATAAATTCGATTCCCGCGCGCTGGCCCGGCAGTTTCAGCCCGCGCGGATCACCCCCTGCGGTGCTGGCGCCGCGGCGGTCCGTCCGAGAGCATGGTGTCGTACTCGTTGCGCACGACGGCGTAGCAGCGGCACGCGGCCTGCTCCAGGCCCGCGCGATCGAGGACGGTGATGCGCCCGCGCGAGTACGTGATGAAGCCGCGCGCCTGCAGCTCCGACGCCGCGCGGCTGACCGTCGGCCGGCGCTCCCCCAGCATCTGCGCGAGGAATTCCTGCTTCAGGTCGAACGTGGGGCTGTCCACGCGGTCCGCCGTCATGAGCAGCCAGCGCGCGCACCGCTGCAGGGGCGCGTGTGCCCGGTTGCACGCGGTGGACTGCGAAACCTGCACCAGCAGTGCCTGCGTGTAGCGGTGCAGCACCGCGCCGAACGAAGGGTGGTCCTGCGCCGCGCGCTGGAAGTCCGCCGCCGCCATGCGCCAGCCGCTGCCCTCCACCTGCGCGAAACAGTCGCCCGGCGCGTGCGTGGCGCCCAGGAACAGCGGCAGTCCGACCATGCCTTCCTTGCCGACGGTCCCGACTTCCACGCTCTTCTGCGAGCCTTCGACGCTCGCCAGCATCGACATCACCCCCTCCGCGGGAAACCAGGCGTGCCGGATCGGCTTGCCCTCCTCCATCAGGCTGTCCCGCAACTTCAGCGGTACGTGCACCAGCATCGGAGCGAGGGCGGACAGTGCTTCGTCGTCGAGGAGCGCGAACAGGCGGTTGCGGCGCAGGTCTTCGGGGGAGCTTGTCATATCGACGCGCAGCGTACGCCGAGGCTGCTCGGCAATGGTGCGCGGGAATGCACGAAAACGCAGCTGGCCACGCGTGCTGGCTCGTCAGTCGCGGAGATCGGTACCTCAGCGGGGGCGTGCAGGCGCGTGCCCTGGCTGCTGGGATTGGGGCCAGGAATGCGTGCTCCGCTCGCGGCGGCGGCGGCCGTCAGCGTACCGACAAGACGCGCTCTGCCGCCAGCAGGCGGGCATCGAGCTCCGCCAGGATCAAGGGCTTGGACAGGAAATCGTCCACCCCTGCTTCCCTGGCCGCCACGCGCATGGCCTGGTCTGCCGAAGCCGTGAGCATGATGCAGTAGACGCGGGGCGTGCCCGCCAGGGCGCGGATGGCGCGGCACAGGGCCAGTCCGTCCATCCGCGGCATGTTGCGGTCGGTGAGCACGAGGTCGACGCCGCCGGCGCGCACGCGCTCCAGCGCCGATGCACCGTCCTCGCAGTGGTGCACGGTGTAGCCGCGCCGCTGCAGGACGACGCGCAGCAGGGAGGCGATCATCGGGTCGTCGTCGACGACCAGCGCCTGGATCGCAGGCGCGGCCTCGCCTGCGGTGGCGCTCATCCGCGCACGCCCTCCATCGCCGCGAGCTGGCTGGCGATGGCCTCGACCTCCTGGGGTCCGCATGCGGGGCGTTCCAGCAAGGCCTCGAGCTGCAGTTCGATCGCACGCGCCGCTTCGCCGAAAGCCGGCATGCCGAAGGTCCCTGCCGATCCGGCCAGCCGGTGCAGCACGCGGTGCAGCGCACGCAGGCGCTCGTCGTCTTGCGGCGCCGCGCCCCACGCGTCCAGCGCGGCGCGGGCCTCGGCCAGGCGCGCCGGCAGTTGCTCGGCGAATTGCGCGCGGAACAGGTCCAGGGCCTGCTGGAGGTCGCCGGGCAAGGGAGCGGAGGTCATGGACCGCGATGCTGCCACAGGCAATGGGAGTGCCAACCAGGAGACTGCGAGCGGCTGGACAGCGCGCTTGCGGTTCCTTGCTAGTCCTCGCCCATGTGCAGCCACTCGTCCTCGGACATGGACTGCATGAAGGCCATCACGGCTTCCAGGACGCCGGCACTCTCGGCCCATTCGATCTGCTCGCGGAAGCACAGCCGCTTGGTCAGCGGCGGCGTGACGGCCCAGGCGGCACCGGTGGGCGGCACCGGCGGCTGCTGGAAGCCGCGCAGGGTCTTCTTCACGGGCAGCAGTTGCATGAAGGCGTCCCAGCGCTGCGGGCGCGGGCACACGCGGTTGTTGCGCCGGGCCACCAGCATGGCGCTTTCCAGCGTGAACAAGGGCTGCTCCACCGGCTTGCGGGCGAAGGGCTTGCGCAAGGCGCCGCCGGCAGGCCGCGTCGCGGCCCAGCCCACTTCCTCCGGACTCATCCCCGGCGGCTGGGTCATGGGCGCCGTGTCGGCGAAGGGCCGGTCGTGCTGCCTGGCCGCTTCATTCCACATCGCCCAGGCCGTGTCGCCGTCCTGGTGCAGGGCCTCGGGCGCGGGAATCGAATCCCCCGCCTCCCAGGGCCGGTCGAGGTCGTGGCTGCGGGGTGGTTTCTTGGAAGACGGGGAGGCCATGGCAGCATCGAATGTACTCCTGCGGCCCGGGAGTGCGTGACAAGGCGTCAGCCACGCCAAGGGGCCGCGGGCCGGCTGCCCGCACGCCGGCGCCGGCGTGAATGTGCCGCGGCTGCGCCCGCGGCCTCGCCGCGCAGGCTCCTCACTACACTGCCGCGATGCCCGCCGCCCCGCCCCGCTCGCCACAGTCCTTGTCCGGCCTGCTGCCCTTTCTTCGCCCTTACCGGGGCCGCATGGCGCTGGCCGTCGTCTTCCTGCTGCTGGCCGCCGCCGCGATGCTGTTCTTCCCGATCGCCCTGCGCACGCTGATCGACCAGGGCATCGAGGCGGGGCCGGGAGAGCGCGTGCTCGCGTTGCGGAACCATTTCCTGCAGTTGTTCGCCGTGGCCGTCGCCCTCGGCCTCTTCTCCGCCGGGCGCTTCTACGTGGTCAGCTGGCTGGGCGAGCGGGTGACGGCGGACCTGCGCAACGCCGTCTATGCGCACGTGCTGGAACAGAGCCCGGCCTTCTTCGAAAGCACGCAGACCGGCGAGGTGCTCTCGCGCCTCACGACCGACACGACGCTGGTGCAGACGGTGGTCGGCTCCTCCTTCTCGATGGGCCTGCGCAACCTGGTGATGGGCGTGGGCGCGCTGGTGATGCTGGTGGTCACCCATCCGCTGGTGATGACGCAGGTGCTGCTGGTGGTGCTGCTGGTCGTGTTGCCGGCGATGGTGTTCGGCCGGCGGGTGCGCCGCCTCTCGCGTGCCAGCCAGGACCGGGTGGCGGACTCGAGCGCGATCGCGGCGGAGGTGCTCAATGCGATCCCGGTGGTCCAGAGCTACGCGGCCGAATCGCGCGAAGCGGTGCGCTTCGCGGCGGCGACCGAGAACGCCTTCCAGACGGGCGTGCGGCGCACGCGTGCACGCGCGGCGCTGGTCGCCTTCGTCATCATCGCCAACGCGGCGCTGATGCTGTGGGGCCTCTACCAGGGCACGCAGGCGGTGCTGCAAGGCCAGCTCACCGCGGGCCAGCTCGGACAGGCCGCTCTCTACGTGGGCATCTTCGCCGGCGCGGTGGCGGTGCTGGGCGAGGTGTACGGCGACCTGCTGCGCGCCGCGGGCGCGACCGAGCGCCTGATGGAACTGCTGGCGGCGCACTCGCCCGTGCGCTCGCCCGCGCAGCCGATCTCGCCGCCCGCAGTGGCGGCCGGCAGCAGCGTGCGCATGAGCGCCGTGCGCTTCCACTATCCGTCGCGCCCGGCGACGCCCGCGCTGGCCGACTTCTCGCTGGACGTGGCGCCCGGCGAGACGGTGGCGCTCGTGGGCCCCAGCGGCGCCGGCAAAACCACGGTGTTCCAGCTGCTGCTGCGCTTCTACGATCCGCAGGCCGGCACCCTCGCGATCGACGGCGCGCCGGTCGCCGCGCTGCGGCTGCAGGACCTGCGCACGCGCATCGCGCTGGTGCCGCAGGAGCCGGTGATCTTCTCGGCCTCGGCGCAGGAGAACATCCGCTATGGCCGCCCTGATGCCAGCGACGCGGAGGTCGAGGCAGCCGCACGCGGGGCGTTCGCTGACGATTTCATCCGCGCCCTGCCCGAGGGCTACGCCACCTTCCTCGGCGAGCGGGGCGTGCGCCTGTCGGGCGGACAACGCCAGCGCATCGCCATCGCGCGCGCCATGCTGAAGAACCCGCCGCTACTGCTGCTGGACGAAGCCACCAGCGCGCTCGACGCCGAGAGCGAGCGCATGGTGCAGGCCGCGCTGGAGTCGGCGATGAAAGACCGCACCACGCTGGTGATCGCGCACCGCCTCGCCACCGTGCAGCAGGCCGACCGCATCGTGGTGCTGGACCACGGCAGGATCGTGGAGGTGGGGCGGCACGACGCGTTGATGGCCAACGGCGGGGTGTATGCAAGGCTGGCGGGCTTGCAGTTCATGACGTGAGGCGGGGGTGCGCGGCGGGCATTCGCAAGCAGCGCACATGGTCTTGCCGGGTCGACGCCGGGCTGCGTGGTAGCCTCGTCGCGGAGGGTGACCAGGTGCCTCGCTTGGCAGGACGGATCCGGTGGTGGTTCGCAGCAGCGCTGATCGCGCTGGGCGCGGGCGCGGCAGCGGCCGAACTCTCGCGCGAGGACGTCACGCGCATGCTGGCGCAGGCGCCCGGCGTGCGGGCGGTGTTCGACGGCAAGGACCTGTCCGATCTCGACCTGAGCGGCCTCGACCTGCGGGGTGCCAGCCTGCGCAAGACGAACCTGTTCGCCAGCAAGCTGGTGTCGGCGGACCTGCGCGGGGCCGACCTGGCGGGCGCGAACCTCAATGGCGCCTGGGTGATGGGAACGGACTTCACCGGCGCACAGCTGCTCGACGCGAGCCTGCTGTCGCTCGTGATCCTCGGCGGCGAGGTGCGCAAGATGCCCGTCTTCAAGGGTGCCAACCTGCGCGGCACGCGCATCATCGCCGACCTGCCGGGCGCCGACCTGAGTGGGGCCGACCTCGGGCAGGCGCGCATCGGGGTGGACATCCGCAACCAGGGCATGGGGCAGATGCGCACCGACCTCACCGGCGCCAACCTCTCGGGGGTGAATTTCGAGCGGGCGGACCTGAACCGCTGCCTGCTTTCCTTCGCCAACCTGCGCAACAGCAGGCTGCGCGACGCGAACCTGTTCCGCGCCAAGCTCGCGGGCGCGGACCTCACGGGCGCCGACGTCGCCGGTGCCGACTTCACCGAGGCCGACCTCACCGGCACCATCCTGCGCGGCGCGCACGGGCTGGAGCAGGCGAAAGGCCTGGACCGCGCCGAGCACCTGGACAAGGCAGTGCGTTGAGGCTGCCCATGCACGGTCGGCTCCTTGTCCGGCGCCGCTGCGGCAGGTGCGCTGACAGCCAGGCGCCCACTCGTCCGGAAGGCGACCGATAAAGTGGGCCGATGACCGATCTCTATGCGACCCTGCTGTCCTGGGCAGTCACCCTGTCCGGATACCCGGCTCCCACCGAGCCGCCAGTGGTGGTGCCGAAGCCGCACGAATTCTTCGTCGAGCAGGCCTGCAACGGCCAACCCTGCAAGGTGCTCGGCTGGTACGCGGGCGGCAGGAATCTCTACATCGACGAGAAGCTGGATCCGCAGGACACGTTCGCCAGCTCGATCGTGGTCCACGAGATGGTGCACTACCTGCAAGGCGTGGCGCGCGGCGACGACGAGCTGAAAGCCGGCGCAGCGTTCAGCATCGCCCCGTCCTGCGAGCAGGCGGTGAAGTGGGAGCGCCAGGCCTATGCGGTGCAGCGCGAATACATCCTGCGCTACGGCTCCTACCTGCCGGTCGGCGCTTCCATGCTGCACGTGCACTGCGAACCGGGCGAAGCCAATCCGGCCCAGCGCTGAGCGCGTGCTCCCTAGGTCTGGATCAGTCCCCAGCGCAGGGCCACCAGCGTCAGCTCCGACTGGTTGCCGGCGCCCAGCTTCTGCTTGACGTGGTACAGGTGGGTGCCCACCGTGCTCGGCGAGACCTTCAGGTTCTCGGCCACCTGCACCACCGTCGCACCACGCGCGAGCTGGACGAAGACTGAAAACTCACGCTCGCTGAGGACGTCGGCGGGGCTGCCGGCCCCTTCGATCTCGGCCACGGCGAGGGCTTGCGCCGTCTGCGGATCGACGTAGCGCTCGCCGCGCGCCACCGCGCGCACGGCGGTCGCCAGGGCCTCCGGAGCGCTGCGCTTGGCCAGGTAGCCCAGGGCCCCCGCACGCAGCACGCGCCGCGGATGCGCCGTGTCCTCGTGCGCCGAAAGCGCCAGCACCCGGGCGCGCGGGTCCTGCGCGAGCAGGCGGCGCACCGCTTCCAGCCCGCCCATGCCGGGCATGGACAGGTCCATCACGACCACGTCGGGTTTCACGCGCGGATAGTCCTGGCAGGCCTGCTCGCCGTCCCCCGCCTCGGCCACCACCTCGACCTGCGCGTCGGCCAGCAGCATGCGAAAGCCCATGCGCACCAGAGCGTGGTCGTCCACCAGCATGACGCGGATCACGCCTGCGCCTCCGCCGCTTCTTGCTGCGGCACGCGCACCCGCAGGCACACCCCGCCGGCTCCGGCCGGCTCGACCCGGAAACTGCCGCCCACGGATGCGACCCGCTCGGCCAGCCAGCGCAGGCCGCGCTGGCGCGTGCCTTGCGGCCAGTCGGCGGGCAGGCCGCTGCCGTCGTCCAGCAGCTGCAGCGAGATGCCGTCCTCACCCGAGCGCAGCTGCAGGCGCAGCGAGCGCGCATGGCCGTGGCGCAAGGCGTTGGTGATGCCCTCCTGCGCGGCGCGGTAGAGCGTGAGCGCCACCTCGGCGGAGGGCCGCGCCTCGCCGAGCTGCGCATCGAGTTCGATGGACACGTCGGGATGGCTGCGCCGGGTGCGCTCCACCAGGTCGACCAGCGCCTCCTGCAGGCCGAAGTTGTCGAGCACGAGCGGCGTGAGCCTGGGGATCAGGCCGTGCATCGCCTCGTAGAGCCGGGAAGATTCGTCGGCGATCAGGCGTGCCGCGCGCTCCGAATCCGCGTCGATGCCGCGCATGCGCTGCGCGATGGAGGAGGCCATGCTGCGGATCGCGGTGACCGACTGGCCCAGTTCGTCGTGCAGTTCGCGCGCGATGCTGCGCCGCTCCTGCTCGACCTGGCCGGCCACCCAGTGCGCCAGCTCGCGGCTGTCGGACAGCTCGCGCTCGGCGATCGCGGCGCGGCGCTCGCTGGCAATGTTGGCGCGCAGCATGTTCGCCATGCGGTTGAAGGCCTCGCCGATGGCCGCGGCCTCGCGCCCCTGCAGCCGCGGCAGCGCGACCTCGAAGCGGCCGGTCTCGACCTCGTTGAGGGCGCGCACGATCTGCCCGAAGGGACGCACGGCCCGCCCCACCAGCAGGAAGACCGCGGCATTGGCCAGCACCAGCAGCAGCAGCGCCTGCCCCACGAGCACCACGAACTCGTCCCACGCGTCCAGGGCGGCGCGCGAGGCATTGGCCTGCACGGCCAGGGTGCCGTCGGGGAACTGGATCGTCTGCACCGGAAGGCGGGGGGAGACCAGCGATTCGAACCAGGCCGGCGCGTCGCGGCCGGCCTTGTAGCTCGACGGCGGGGACCGGTAGAGCTCCTTGCCGCCCGCATCGCGCAGCGTGATGTCGTTGGACCGCACGCGGCCCATGCCCTTGAGGTATTCCGCCAGCGCCTGCGGCCCTTGCGCGGCGTGCCCCCAGACGGCGCGCCGCAGCAGTTGCGCGGCCACCCGGTTGGCGGCGACGACCTCCTCGTTGACCGACTTGCGCATCTCGCCGACCTGCTGCGCGACCAATACCGCGACGAACAGGAGCGTGAGCGTGCCGACGATGAGGTTGATCTGCAAACGCAGGGACATGGGCAGGACCCCTTCCCTGCGCATCGTAGGGCCGCGCGGCCGGGTTGTCGCCACCGTTTCATGAAAATCATGAGGCCCGATTCATGGACCGGGGGGTACCCGGGCAGGGGCCGCACCGCGACCATGTCACCCGGACCTTTCGTCCGCACCCAGGAGAAAACACATGATCTGGCAAACCCCGCAGGCCCAGGACTTCCGTTTCGGCTTCGAGATCACGATGTACGTGGCAGCCCGCTGAAGCGGGCGCATGCGCATCACCGTCCTCGGCAGTGCCGCCGGCGGCGGCTTTCCGCAGTGGAACTGCAACTGCCGCAACTGCGCCGGCGTGCGCGGCGGAAGCGTTCGCGCCAGGCCGCGCACCCAATCCTCGATCTTCGTGCGCCCCGACACCGGGGCGGACGGGATCCTGTTCAACGCCTCGCCCGACGTGCTGGAACAGATCCGCTTCCGCGCCGCCCTGCAGCCCGCGCGCGAGGCGCGTGACACCGCCATCGCGGGCGTGGTGCTGGTGGACGGACAGATCGACCACGCCACGGGCCTGCTCATGCTGCGCGAGCGCACGTCCCCATTGCCCGTCTGGTGCACCGAGGCGGTGGCCGAGGACCTGCGCAGCGGCTACCCGGTGTTCTCGGTGCTGGAGCACTACTGCGGCGTGCAGCACCAGGTCGTCCCGCTGGCCGGCGAAAGCTTCACGGTCGACGGGGTGGCGGAGCTGTCGCTGCAGGCGGTGCCACTGGCCGGCAAGGCGGCGCCCTACTCGCCGCACCGCCAGCACGGCGTGCCCGGCGACAACATCGGCGTGATCCTCAGGGAGCGGCGGCGCGGTGTCTCGGCCTTCTATGCGCCCGGCCTGATGGAGATCACCCCGGCGGTGTTCGACGCCATGGCCGGCGCCGACGCCGTGCTGGTGGACGGCACCTTCTGGACCGACGACGAGATGATCCGGCTGGAGCTGTCCCGCAACACCGCGCGCGGCATGGGCCACCTGGCCCTTTCCGGTCCGGACGGGATGATCGCGTGGCTGTCGCGCCTGCCCGCGCGCACGCGCCGCCTGCTCATCCACATCAACAACACCAACCCCATCCTCGACGAGGACTCGCCCGAACGGGCGCAGCTGGAGCAGGCCGGCATCGAGGTGTGCGAGGACGGGATGGAGATCGTGCTGTGAACGACATCGCCGCCGCCCCGTGGACGCGGACGCATTTCGAGCAGGAGCTGCGCGCACTCGGCAGCCGCTACCACATCCACCACCCGTTCAACCGCATGCTCAATTCCGGGCGGGCGACGCCGCAGCAGATCCGCGGCTGGGTGGCCAACCGTTTCTATTACCAGATCGCCATCCCGATCAAGGACGCGGCCATCCTGTCCAACTGCCCGGACCGCGAGGTGCGCCGCATGTGGGTGCAGCGCATCCTGGACCACGACGGCTTCGAGATGGCCGGCGGCAAGGACGAGGGCGGCATCGAGGCCTGGCTGCGGCTGGCGCAAGCCACCGGCCTGGAACGCGGCGAGGTGCTGGACCTGCGCCACGTGCTGCCGGGCGTGCGCTTCGCCGTCGACGCCTACGTGAACTTCGCGCGCCGCGCGCCCTGGCAGGAGGCCGTGTGCTCCTCGCTGTCGGAACTGTTCGCACCGGACATCCACAAGCAGCGACTGGCCAACTGGCCCGAGCACTATCCGTGGATCGAGGCGACGGGCCTGGACTATTTCCGCCAGCGCGTGGGCCAGGCCAGGCGCGACGTCGAACAGGGGCTGGCGATCACGCTGGCGCATTTCACGACGCCCGCGCTGCAGCGGCGCGCGCTGGAAGTGCTCGGCTTCAAGCTGGACGTGCTGTGGGCGATGAACGACGCCCTGGCGCAGAAGTACGGTGTGTCATGAGCCTCACCGCCGCGAGCATTCCGCGCATCGGCCACGGCTTCCGGCTGCAGTGGGAGCCGGCGCAGGAAAGCCATGTGCTGCTCTATCCGGAGGGCATGGTGAAGCTGAACCAGAGCGCCGGCGAGATCCTCAAGCGCTGCGACGGGGAACGCAGCGCGGGCGAGATCGTCAACGAGCTGGAGGCGGCGTTCTCCGCGACCGGCCTGGAACGCGAGGTGTTTTCCTTCATGGAACTCGCCGCGGCCCAGAACTGGCTCTCCTGGGAGTGAACACATGCCCGCCGCGCCCCGCCCCGGACCGCCGCTGTGGCTGCTCGCCGAGCTGACCTACCGCTGCCCGCTGCACTGCGTGTTCTGCTTCAACCCGCTGGACTTCGCGCGCCACGAGGATGAACTGGACACGCGGGACTGGCTGCGCGTGTTGCGCGAAGCACGCGCGCTGGGCGCGGTGCAACTGGGCCTGTCCGGCGGCGAGCCCTTGCTGCGCGACGACCTGGAGGAGATCGTCGCCGAAGCGCATCGCCTGGGCTTCTACAGCAACCTGCTCACGTCCGGCGTGGGCCTGACGGCCGAACGCGCCCGGGCCCTCAGGCAGGCTGGCCTGGACCACGTGCAACTGTCCTTCCAGGACTCCACGCGCGAGATGAACGACTTCCTCTCGCACACGAAGACCTTCGAGCTGAAGAACCGCGTCGCCGCCCTGATCAAGGAACAGGGCTGGCCGATGGTGATGAACGTGGTCATCCACCGCATGAACATCGACCACGTGGACCGCATCATCGCCATGGCGCACGCGATGGGCGCCGAGTACCTGGAACTGGCCAACACGCAGTACTACTCCTGGGCCTTCCTGAACCGCTCGCGGCTGCTGCCCACGCATGAACAGCTGCGGCGCGCCGAGGAATGCGCGGACGCCTGGCGCGCGCGGTTGGGCAATGCGATGCGCATCCTGTTCGTGGCACCCGACTACCACGAGGGCACGGTCAAGCGCTGCGTCAACGGCTGGGGAAGCACCCTCATGACCGTCGCTCCGGACGGTGTCGCCCTGCCCTGCCACACGGCGCGCATGCTGCCTGGCCTGGAATTTCCCAACGTGCGCGAGCAGGGCCTGGAGCACATCTGGTACGCCTCGGAAGGCCTCGCCCGCTACCGCGGCACCGGCTGGATGAAGGAGCCCTGCGCCAGCTGCGAGTTCCGCGAGCAGGACCTGGGCGGCTGCCGCTGCCAGGCCTGGCTGGTGGCCCATGACGCGCAGGCGGCCGACCCCGCTTGCCGCAAGAGTCCCCACCACGAGAGCATCGTGCGCGCGGTGGCCGAAGCCGATACGCCGGCTGCGTCCGAGCACCCGCTGGTGTTCCGGGACCGGCGCGAGTCGCTGCGGCAAGGCGCCTGAACCTAGGCGCGCAGCAGCCACTCGCCCTTGCCCTGCACGGCGAGGTCGCCCAGCCAGCGCTGCACGGGGCTTGCCGGCAAGTCTGCGAAGCATCCTCCCAGCCGCGCGAGGTCGCGTGCGAGCAGTTGCCAGATCACCCGTGCGTCGCTGTCCACGGGAACGAAGGTGGCCGCAGGGCGCGGTGCGGCGCCGGCGAACACGAGCGTCCCGCGCCGCATGCCCCAGCCGGCGTGCGCGCCGCAGCGGCCGCCGATGGCGACCGTGCCCGCGACCATGCGGGAGGCCAGGAAGTCGCCGGTGTCGCCGTGGACCGCCACGGTGCCGCGCCGCATGCGGTCGGCCAGGCGCGCGCCGGCGCGTCCGTGCACGACCAGGGTGCCGCCGCGCATGCCCTCCATTTCGCCGGCCAGCGCGCCCGCGGCGAAGTCCGCCACGTCGCCCAGCACCTCCAGCCAGCCACCGCGCAGGGCGGCACCCGCCAGGTCGCGCGCGGAGCCATGCACGCGGACCTCGCCCGCCGACATGCCCAGGCCCAGGGCGTCGCCCACGTTGCCGTGCACTTCCAGCGCGCCGGCGGTCAGGTTCGCGCCAATGCAGTCGAAGCGCGCGAGCTCGCCTTCCAGGCGCAGCCGCGGCGCGGCGTCGTCCGCCGCCTCCGAGGCGACCTCGAACCATTCGCCCAGCGGCACGCGGTCGCGCCCGTGCGGCAGCGCCAGGCGCAAGACCTCCTCGCGCCCCAGGCCGCACAACGCAGCCGGCGCCAGGGCGCGCGCATCGACGCGCAGCTCGGGCTGGCGCCGCAGCAGGAGCGTGTGCCTCATGGCGAGGCACCTTGCGGGGCCAGGGCATGCAGGCGGAAATGGAAAGGCCCCAGCTTGCCGCCGTAGTTGCCCGCCGAAATGCGCGTGACGCCGGCCTGCGCGCCGCGCGCGACCACCGCCGCGATGCCTGCGCGCATCGCCGCGGCGACGTCCTCCTCGCGCAAGCCGTCGATGACGATCTCCAGCACCGAGCGCTCCTCCTCCCGCAGGTCGCTGCGCGGGCTCAGGTGCCTGAGCGACGGACAGAACGCGTCGTTGGTGGATGCGACCACCGCGGCGTACTTGCTGCCCACCTTGGAGCCCGAACGCACGACGCCGCCGGGAAAGGGCAGGATCACGCCAGGCACGGCGCGCATGGCTTGCGCGGCGGCCGTCGCAGCGGCCAGCGCCGCCTCGGTGTCCCGCGCCAGCAGCAGCAGGTTGCCGCCGCCCACCGCCTTGGTGACCGGCGTGGACTCCTGCGCGACGAACTCGCCGTCCATGACCGGCACGCGCCAGTAGCGCGCGCCCGCGATCACCTTGGACGACTGCCAGCCGTCGCCGAAAAAGCGCAGGTTGCGCCCCAGCGGCGCCGGCTCGCCTTGCGCCAGCCCCGCGAACACCGCCGTCGTGGGGCAGGTCATCACGCACTGGCCGACGCGCCGCTCCACCTGCCTGGCGAGCTCCTTGCCCGACACGGCGAACAGCAGGATGGAGACCCCCGGCCGGCCGTCCGGCGTTTCCTGCGGCGCCAGTTCGCGTTCGATGCCGGCCTCGCAGCCGCAGGCGATCACCGAGGTTGCCATGCCGGTGGCGCTGACGGCCGCGTGCCGCGCCCAGGCGAGGTCGTGCGCGGTGATGACCAGCCGCGTGGCCTTCATGGCAAAGGCCTCGGCGAAGCCGTCGTCGATCGCGATGCCGTTGATGCGCATCACACGCTCCGCGGCGCGCAGGCCCAGGCGAACAGGCGGCCGCCGTTGCCGCAGGCGCAGAGTTCGTCGCGGCCGATCACGGCGTGGCGCCGGTGCACGCCCAGCGGGCTGTCGCCGCGCGCGTCCAGCATGCGCGTCACGCCGGCATCGAAGGCCGGCTCGGCGAAGTGCGTCGCGCCCACGGGCGTGGCGACCACGCTCCCGTCGCGCACCACGGTCTCGCCGTCCTTGAACACCCAGGCGGCGCGGGAGAACATCGTTTCGGCATCGCCCTGTTCGCGGTACACGGCCACGTCGGCGGCGGCACCCACGCCGAGATGCCCGCGCTCGCGCAGGCCGAGCAGGCGCGCGGGCGCGGCGCGCGTCATGACCGCGATCTCGTACAGCGACAGCTCGCGCGTGATCTGCCGCAGCGCGGACTGCGCGGCCACCTCCGGATGCAGGCGATCCAGCTGCGCGTCGCGGAAGGGCTTGTCCATCAGCAGGCGCATCAGGTGCGGATAGCTCGTGAAAGGCGCACCGTTCGGGTGGTCCGTGGTCAGCACCACGCGCCACGGGTCCCGCACCAGCAGGAACAGCTCCAGGCCGATGCTCCACTGCAGCGCGTTGACGTAGCTCTCTTCCCGGTAGCGGAACGGCAGCACGCCGCAGCCGCCGTCGCATTCGATGTCCGCGATGATGGCCTTGCGCGGGCTGGCGAAATCGACGTTGGCGTGCTGGCGCATGGTGTCGGCCGAGGCGGTGACGGTCTGACCGAACAGGACCTGGCCGATGTCGATCGTGCAGTTGGGATGGGCATCCAGCGCTTCGGCCAGCAGGCGCGCGGCCGACGAGAACTTCTTCGGTCCTTCGGCGCCGTAGCTGTGGAACTGCACGTGCGTCAGGTGGCCGGGCAAGCCCTCCAGCGCGTCCATGGTCGCCAGCGTCGATGCGATGTTGCCCGCCGCACCGAGGTTGCTGGCGTGGATGTGCAGCGGATGCGCGAGCCCCAGTTCGTGCACCGCCCGCGCCAGCGCGGCGATCACCTGGCGCGGACTCACCTGCCAGTGGACGTGGCGCTCGTCGACGTCGAGGCGGCGCTGGTTGAACTTGAAGGCGGAGATCCCGGCCGGGTTGACGACCTTCACGCCCAGCGCCTTGGTCGCATGCACCACCCAGCCGACGTAGTCGCGCAGCCCTTGCGGGTCGGTGCCCCGCGAAAGCAGTTCGAGGAAGGTCTCGTCGTTGCCGAGCATCACGTACGCGCCGTGGTCGACGATGGGCACGTCGCCCATTTCCATGTGCGCATGGCGCGCGTTGCTCGCGGCCATCGCCGGCTCGAACACCGAGGTGTAGCCCATCTCGGCGTAGCGCAAGCCCGTCTCCAGCGTGCCGGGCGTGCAGCGGTGCCCGGGCAGCAGCAATCGCGCGAGGTTCACCTTGCCGCCGCCGATGTGGCTGTGCAGGTCGATGCCGCCGGCCAGCACGATGCAGCCGCTCGCGTCGAGCTCCTCGTCGGCCGGTGCGCGCGGGTCGAGTTCGACGATGCGCCCGTCCCGCATGGCCACGTCGCGCACTTCGCCGTCGACGGCGTTCGCCGGATCGAAGACACGGCCGCCGCGCAAGCGCCGCGTGGTCATTCGCTGCCCTCCCCCAACTGCGCCAGCAGCCGCGAGGCGACGGTGGCGACCCCCGGCAGGCCGTCGTCGCGCGCTGCCGAAAGCGGCACGACGACGCCGTCGGTGCGGAACAGGTGCCCCGTGGAATTCACGCCCGGCGTGGCGACGGGCAGGAAGATGCAGTCGCGGGCGGCCCCTGCGTCGAGCAGTCGCGCCGCCATGGCGGGCGGGCCGAGCACGATGCGCGGCAGGTGCGTTGCAGGCGGCAGGCCCGCCGGGTCCCAGCTCGCGACCCACAGCAGGCCATCGACCGCGCGGTCGGCCAGCAGGCGCGGGCCGGCCAGTCGCACCGGATCGTGCCCGCCTGGCGGGCCCTGGCGCGTGCGCAAGGGCAGGCCCGACATCCACGTGAACACCTGCTGCACCGTGGCGGCGCCATCGGAGCCGCCGAGCGCGAAGGTCGCGGCGCGCGTGTGGCGGTCCAGGGTCGCCGCGATGCGCTGGAGCATCTCGACGGCCAGCGCGCCGTGGGCCGGAAGCGTCGCGGCTTCCCACACCAGGACCGCATAGCGCGCCTCGCGCAACGCGCGCGCCAGCTCCGCGAGCCCGGGGTCCGGCGCGCGGCAAGGCGCCTCGGCGACCAGCGCAGCCAGTTGCTGCAGGTCCGCAAGCAGTTCGCCCGAGCCGGGGATGTGTTCCGTCCGCACGTGCAGCGGCAGGCCCGCGGGCGGCTGCGCCGCGAGGAAAACCAGTCGCCGGCACGGCGTGTCCGCCCGGTCCAGGCCGCAGCGCCGGAAGAACTCGGGATAACGCGTGAGGGCCGGGGTGCCGACGCAGACCACGAGGTCCGCGCGGGCACGCACTTCGGCCAGCGTGGTGTGGAACTGGCCGCGGTCCTGCAGCGCGCGCAGGCCGTGCATCGAGGCCTCGCCGTCGGCGTGGTCGCACACCGCGCCGGTGCGTGCGGCGAGCCGGAACAGCGCCCGGGCGCCGGCCATGTCGGTTGCCAGCCCGCCGAAGAGCGGCAGGCGCCAGCGCGCGAGCCGGCGTGCCGCCTCGGCTTCCGCCTGCTCGGCCGCCACTTCCACCCCATCGACGAAGGCCAGCGCTGCCGCGCGCGTCGCGTGCGCGGCCAGCCCGGCGCGCGCGCGCGGGCAGTCGCTGCCGGTCAGCATCGCCGCCTCCGGTGCACCTTCCAGCGCGAAGCCATCGCACAGCAGGGAGCAGAAAGGGCAGGTCCAGTTGGCGTCCACGCAGGAGGCGGCCGCAAGCCGTGTGCCAAGCCGGACGGCAAGATGCCAGCCGCCGGAAAGCGCATCCTGTCCCGGCCGGCTGGAACACTGTGTCGCGGCCGCGCTGGCACGTTTCCTGAATCGCCCCGGCCATGCACTGGCCGAAGCCGTCAAGCCGCGTTCAAGGTACCGTCGTGCAGCGCACTGGCCACCAGCCAGCCGGCCGCGCCGCCGGCCGCCGCAGCGCGCAGGTCGGCTGCATCGCGCACCCCGCCCGCGCCTATCCACACCCGGTCGGGCGCCAGGCTGCGCAGGCGCGCGAAGGTTTCGAGGTCCGGACCGCTGCCGGCGCCGACGCGGTCGAGCGTCATCACCACCACCGTGCGCGGCCAGGCATGCGGGCGCTGCCAGCTTCCCGACGGGTCCATCGGCCGCTCCAGGCGCGAGTCCAGCGAGAGGATGGCCTGGGGATCGCGCGCCAGCTCGTCCAGGGCGGCAGCGCTGGCCAGCGACTCGCTGCCGTACACGGGCCGCACGCGCGCCGCCGCGGACCCGAGCGCGGGCCGCAGGGCGCGCACCGCAGCGGGGCCGGTGAAGCCAGCGTCCAGCCACAGGCACAGGTCCGGCTGGTCGCGCAACAGCTCGAGCAGCACCGTCGCCTGGACGGCCCCGCCCTGGATGGCGTCGAGGTCGGCGACATAGAGCACGGCCTGCTGCCCGGCGGGCGGAGGCGCCACCTTGCGCAAGGCGCGGGCGACGGCGCACGGCGCACTGCCATCGACCAGCCGCGAGACGATGGGCCGGTAGGCGTGGCGCTCGCCGCGCACGCCGCGCACCACCTGGCCGTGCAGGAGGTCGATGACCGGCAGCACCTGCACCTTCGCAGCGTCGGGATGGGGCATGGCGCGAATCCTCCTCTATGAAGCGCTGAGCGCGGACGATCCGCAAACGGCGGCGGCACTGCAGCCCGGCAGCGCTGCCCACGGCGACATGCTCGCGGCCGGCAGGGACATGCGCGACGCCGTCGCGGGCGACCTCGCACGCCTGGCCGGAGTGGACCTGACGGTGGCCGTCGGACAGCAAGAGGCAGGCCACGCACCGCCGGGGCGCACCGTGGCCATGCGGCCCGGCGAAACGGCCGAGACCTTCCTGCGCCGGGAGTCGCGCCGGCACGACCTGTGCTGGATCGTCGCGCCCGAAACCGGCGGGCTGCTCCTGCGCCTGCACGAGGCCGTCGGCGCCCGCCGCTGGATCGGCTGCAGCGCCGCGGCGATCCGCGTGGCCGCCAGCAAGCAGGCGACCTGCGCCGCCCTGGCGCGTGCGGGCATCCTGGCGCCACCGGCCCTCGCCCCCGGCCACCGCGGCCCCTGGATCGTCAAGCCCGACGACGGCGCCGGCAGCCTGCACACGCGCCGGCACGCCACGCGCGCGGCCGCCGAAGCCGACCTGGGCGCGCGTCGAGGCGCGGGCGAGGCCGCGGTCCTGCAACCCTTCGTGAGCGGAGAAACGCTGTCCGTTTCCATGGTCGTCGGTCCGGTTCTTGCACGGGTGCTGGCGTTCAACCGGCAGCGCCTGGAAATCGATGCCGAGGGCTGGCTGCACGACCTGGGCGTGCAGGCCGCGGCCCTGGCACCGTCCGATCCGCGCGCGGGCCCCCTGCAGGCACTGGCGACCCAGGTCGCCGCCGCCGTGCCGGGCCTGCGCGGCTATGTCGGCATCGACGTCGTGTGGAACGAGAGGGACGGACCCGTGGTCATCGAAGTCAATCCGCGCGTGACCTGCGCCTACGCGGGGCTTTCCGCGATCCTCCATCGGAACCTGGCGGCCGACGTCCTCGCCGCGCACGGAGTGTCCGGCGTGCAGGAGGCGGCCGCCCATGTCGCCGCGTGAGGTCACCCATCTCCAGGTGGGCTGGGACATAGGCGGCGCCCACCTCAAGGCCTGCCTGCTGGAGGACGGCGCGCTGCGCGACATCGCGCAGTGGCCCTGCCCGCTCTGGCAGGGCATGGAGCACCTGGACGCCGCGCTGGCCCTCGCCCGGGCGCGCTGGGCGCAGGCCTGGGAGGCCGGCCTCGCGCACGCGGCCACCATGACCGGCGAACTGGCCGACCTGTTCCGCGACCGGGAAGAAGGCGTGGCGCGCATCGCCGGCCGGCTGGCGGAATCGCTGGGCCCGTCGCTGGTGCTGTTCGATGCCGCCGGCGACTGGCGCGCCCCGCGCGATGCCGCCCGGCGCTGGCGCGGGATCGCCTCGGCCAACTGGTGCGCGACGGCACGGGTCCTCGCGCCGCGCGTGGTCAACGCGGTGCTGGTGGACATCGGCAGCACGACCACCGACCTGGTCGCGCTGCGCGCGGGACGGGTCGCCGCGCAAGGCGTGAGCGATGCCGAGCGGCTGGCCAGCGGCGAGCTGGTCTACCAGGGCGTCGTGCGCACGCCGCTGTGCGCCCTCGGCCCGCGGGTGCGCTGGCGCGAGCGCATGCTCAACGTGATGAACGAGGTCTTCGCCACCACGGCCGATGTCTACCGGCTCACCGGCGAACTGGCGCCCGCGCACGACCAGGCCGCCACCGCCGACGGCCGCGGCAAGGACGAGCACGCGACCCGCCAGCGGCTGGCGCGCATGCTCGGTTGCGACGAGGCGGACGCGAGCGCGTCCGAATGGCTGGCGCTGGCGCGCTGGTGGAAGGACGCGCAGTTCCGCGAGATCCAGTGGAACCTGGGCCGCGTCTGTGCCAGCGCGGGGCTGCCGCCGGACGCGCCGGTGATAGGCGCGGGCTGCGGCAGCTTCCTTGCGGCGCAGCTGGCCGAACACGACCAGCGCCCCTTCCTGCACTATGCCGAAGTGGCGCTGCCCGCCCCGCCCGCGGACCGCGCGCTGGCCGACTGGGCGGACGTGTGCGCGCCGGCGGTGTCGGTGGCATTGCTGGCGTGCGGCCGGGCCTGAGCATGTGGATCGTCAAGCTGGGTGGCAGCCTCGCACACGACCCGCGCCTGGTGGGCTGGCTGGCCATGCTGGCCGAGCTGGGCGGCGGCCGCGTCACGGTGGCCCCCGGCGGCGGCATGTTCGCCGACGCCGTGCGCGTCTCGCAGCAGAACTGGGGCTTCGCCGACCTGCCGGCGCACAACATGGCCGTGCTCGCGATGGCGCAGACGGCGCACCTGTTCCACGCGCTCGAACCGCGGCTGGCGCTGGCCGCCGACGAGGCCGCCATCCGCCGCACGCTGCATGCGGGCCAGCCGGCGCTGTGGCTGCCGATGATGTTGTTGCGCGATGCGCCCGACATGCTCACCAGCTGGGAGGTGACGAGCGACAGCCTGGCGCTGTGGCTCGCCCGCCTGCTCAATGCCGAGCGGCTGGTGCTGGTCAAGGCCTGCAAGATCGAAGCGGGCAGCTCGCTCGCGCAGCTCGGCGCCGATGGCGTGGTGGATGCGCGCTTCGAGTCCTGGTCGCAGGACGCGCCTTTCCCGATCGAGGTGGTCGAGTGCGACGCCGTCGAGCGCGTGCGCGACGCCTTGCTGGGCGGCCACGCGGTCACGCCGCCGGTGGCGCTGGCCGCGGTGCTGGGTTCACGCGCCGGCCGGCAGCGCAGCGTGCGTTCCCGCCGCAAGGGCGCGTCTTAGCCGGCGCACCAGGCGCGGGTCCAGCACGCCGGCGCGGCCGTGCCGCGTCACCGCGCGGCGGAAGCCGGCGAAGTCGGGCTGCAGCGCCAGCAGCCCGGGCGCATCGTCGACGCGCAAGGACCCCGCCAGCCCGGCCATGATGCCGCGCGCCTGCACGGCGGCGATGAACGACGCGAGCGTCGCCGGCGCCACGCGCCCCAGCAGGCTGCCGCGGCGTTTCTCCGCCGTGTCGACCATGATGGCCGCAAAGCTGCGGCGCGCCAGTGCGCGCTGCACGAGGCGCTCGTCCAGGCCGTGGTCGACGACCAGCACCGGCACCACGGCCGCGCCCTGGAGCGCCAGCGCGTCCACCAGCGCGTCGGAGTGCGCCGGCGCGGCGGGCTCGGACCACAGGCCCACCTTCACGTAGTCGACCCCGCAGGAGGCCACGCGCCGCACCCGGCGCAGGATCTCCTGCGCCTCGCCGGGCGGCAGGTCGCCCACGGTCGCACTGATGCGCACGCGCGGATGCCGCATGCGCAGCACGGACACGATCTGCGCGATGCTGCGCGGATCCAGCGCTCCCAGCGCGCCATCGGAGGGCTCCTTCAGGTCGATGAAGTCCGCGCCGGCCTCCGCCGCGGCCAGCGCCTCGTCGACCTCGCGTACGCTGACCAGCAGCCGCACCATCACGCCACCTTGCTCGCCGTCGCCTGGTGCAGCGCAACCGCTTCCTGCAGCCAGGCCCAGGCCTCGCGTTCCGGCGGGCCGGCGGTCTTGTCGATGGCGATCTGCAGGTAGGCCATCTCGCCGTCGATCTTCTCGCGTGGCAGCAGGTGCAGGCGGCTGACCAGCACCGCCCCTTCGATCACGGCCGCCTGGGCGCGGTTGAACCCGGCGAAGGCGCTGTGCTGCACCTCGTGCACGCGCGCGAGCCGCAGCGTCGGCCGCTGGCCGTCGTCGTCGACCGCCGACAGGCGCAGCAGCACGTGCGAATGGGCGCAGGCAAGCCGCACGGCCGGAATGGCCTGCGCATCGACGGGTACGGTGGGCCAGGACCTGCGCGCGGTCACGCACCCCGCGAACACGCGCACGTCCGTGAGCAGGTTGAGCACCGCCGCGCGCGTGCCCAGCACGTTGTCCAGCGTCCGCGAGGGCCGGAAGGGCTTGAGCACGACCTCGTCGCCGGCGTAGCGCACCCCCATGGGCGCGACATGCACGGCGCCATCGGGGGCGCAGGTGGTGACCACGGTTTCGAAGATGCGCTCGTTCATGGCACCCGCCCTTCCACCGCGCAGCCCCAGTCCAGGGGCTGGTCCTGCACGTAGCGCTTGCCCAGCTGCCACGCGATCTGGGCCCGCGCGGTTTCCACGCCCATGTAGAAGGCGTGGCCCGCATCGTTTTCCAGGTGCAGCTGCGGCCACAGCACGAAGGGATCCTGCGCCACGCGCAGGCCTTCCCGGTTGTAGACGTGCACGCCCTGCTGCGACACCTGCACGCGGAAGTTGGGGTCGCGCACCGCGCTCGCCACCGCGGCGATCTCCTCCGGCGCGTCGGGAAACGGCCGGCGCGCATGCACGGTCATCAGCTGGTCGCTGAGGCCCTTGGGCAGCATGCGCTGCGACACCGCCGCGTGCATGATGCGCCGCGCCCAGTCCGCCTCGCGCACGGCCCGCCGCGTGTGCGGACTGACTTGGGTGGTAAGCACCGCGCTCGCGCCCAGTTCGGCGGCAATGCCGAGCAGCACGGCGTTGATGCCGGTCGTGTCGGCCTCGACCAGTTCCGTGAGGTTGCCAACGCCCATGAGGATGGGGGCGTGCGGGAAGCGCTCGCGCAACCGGTGGTAGCGCACCAGCGAGGCCAGCAGCCCGTAGGGGATGGGGTCGAGGATGGTGTCGGCCAGGTAGGGCCGGCCGCGCGCCTCCATGCGGTCGATGGCGGCCCACAAGGACGCTTCGTCCTGCGGGGTCCGCGCGACGAGCACCGGCGTGGCCGCCACCTCCTCGGCGATCCACAGCGTGTCGAGCGTCAGGCTCAGGAGGTAGTCCGCGCCCGCACGGCCGCCGCGCAGCAGCTCGCCCGTGTCCACGGAGTCCACGCTGACGCGCAGCCCCTGGGCCTGGAGCGCGCGCACGCTGTCCTCCAGGTGCGGGAAAGGCGTGTCGGGCAGGCCACCGAGGTCGATGACATCGGCGCCGTCCGCGGCATAGGCCAGCGCGCGCGCAACGATCGCGTCCACGTCCAGCAGCGGCGCCTCGACGATCTCGGCGAAGATGGCGATCCCGTAGGCGTCCAGTTCCACCGGCCGCGCCTGCCGGCTGAAGAACTGCGGCAGGTCCTTGAGCTCCTCCGGCCCGCGCTGCACGGGCACGCCGAAGTGCGCGGACAAGGCCTCGACGTCGCCGCGGCACCGCCCCGGCAGCAGGATGCGGTCGGCCGCGACCGGCAGCGGCAGGCGCCGCTGCACCATGTCGGCGGTCATGAGCCCCGCGACCTGCAAGCCGATCTCGCGCACCTCCCAGCGGAAGGGCGCCTCCGGCGCCGCCGGCGCGATCTGCGCCAGCACGCGGCGCAGCGCCGGCTCCGCCAGCCGGCCGGTCAGGAAGAGGATGGTTTCCATGCGAGGGCCAGCGCCCGCAGGCGCGCGTCCAGGACGCTCTCGAGTTCGGCCACCGAGCAGACCACCCGGCAGTGCTCGAAGGCGCGCAGCCGCTCCACGTTCTCGAACTCGATGCGGCGCGGGCGCAGCGTCACCCAGTCCTGCGGCGCGCGGGTGAGCACCACCGGCTCGGTGTCGCAGGCGAACACCAGGCTGGGGATGGCGAGCTTGCCGGCCTGCGCGAACATGTTGGTGGGCAGCGTGTCGCTCAGCCCGAAGGCGCACTTGGCCACCGTGTTGCTGGTGGCGGGTGCCACGACCACCGTGTGGTACTGCTCGTAATAGAGCGCGCCCACGGGCACGGCGCTGCGGGTCTTGTCCCGGAAGACGCGGAAGCGCTCGCGCAGGGCGTCGAGCCGCACGCCGTACAAGGGCAGGACTTCTTCCGCCGCGCCGGACAGGAACAGGTCGACGTCGGGCAGCCGCTGGGCCAGCGCCAGCGATTCGAGCAGGCAATGGCCGGAACCGGTGAACGCCCAGGCGAAGCGTGCGCCCGGGGCCCGCTGCGCTTCGCTCAACCGTTGTGCGTCACCGGGATGCGCAGCTTGTGCATCCGCCGGTACAGAGTGTTGCGACTCACGCCCAGGGACTTCGCCACGTTGCTCACGTTCCAGCGCTGCGCCTCCAGCACGTTCAGCAGCGCCTGCCGCTCCTGGGCGTGCTGCGGCGACAGGTGCGTGGCCTCGGGCTGGACCGCCGCCGCGCCGGCCGGCGCCAGTGCGCCAGGCGCGGCCAAGGAGGGGAAGTGCTCCACGCCCAGCGGCGCCCCCGCCGCCAGCGCCACCGCGCTGCGCAGCACGTGGTGGAGTTGTCGCAGGTTGCCAGGCCATGGATGGCGCAACAGCAAATCCCAGGCCGCGGGCGTCAGGGCCGCGTCCGGCCGGCCCTCCTCCACGAGCAGGTTGCGGATGATCTCGGCGCGGTCCGTGCGTTCGCGCAGCGGCGGGATCTGCAGCTCGATGCCGGCCAGGCGGTAATAGAGATCCTCGCGGAAGCTGCCCTCCGCCACCATTTCCGCCAGGTTGCGGTGGCTCGCGCTGATCAGCTGGAAGTCCACGGGCCGGGCTTCGTCCGTGCCCAGGGGCGTGACCATGCGCTCGTCCAGCACGCGCAGCAGGCGGGCCTGCAGCGGCAGTGGCATGTCGCCGATCTCGTCGAGGAACAGCGTGCCGCCGTCGGCCTGCACGATCTTGCCGCGCCGGCCGCCCTTTTCCGCCCCGGTGAAGGCGCCGGCGCGGTAGCCGAACAGCTCGGCTTCGATGAGCGTCTCGGGCAGGCTGGCGCAGTTGATGGCCACGAAGGGCCCGTGCGCGCGGTTGCCGCAGTTGTGCACGGCACGGGCGAACACCTCCTTGCCCGCGCCGGTCTCGGCCCGCAACAGCAGCGGCGTGCCGCCGGAGATGACGCGCTGCGCCGTGGCCAGGTGCGCGACCAGCCGCGGGTCGCCGAAGGTGGCGGCGGGCAGGCTGCGCGCTTCGGCGGCGCGTCCCCGCATGGCGGCCGCGCCCCCGGGCGGCGTGGCCAGGCGCACCCGGGGCGGCGCAGCATTGCGGCTGAAGTCCTCTTGCCGTGCCGGCTGGCGCGCGACCGCGAAGAAGCGGTTCGCCGCGTTGGCGCGGTAGGTCACGATGGGATGCAGGGCCGCGCGCTGGCTGCGCTCCAGCATGTCGTCCAGGGTGGTCTGGAAGATCTGCTCGAGCCGGGCGCCGTGCAGCTCCTTGTGCGTGGTGCCCAGCTGCACCAGGGCGCTGTGGTTCGCCGCCAGGATGCGGCCGCCTTCGTCGACGACCAGCTTGCCTTCGTGCAAGGTGTAGACGAACTCCGGCCGGCTGTGGAAGTGGATCGGGTGGGCGTCGCGAAAGCGCAGGTCGATCAGCCGGTTCTCGATCATGCGGGCCGTCATGTGCAGCAGCACCAGCAGGTGGTTCTGCGGCTGCATGGAACTGCTGCTCACGTCGAGCACCGCCGTCATCTGCCCCGCCGGGTCGAGGATGGGGACGGCCGAGCAGGTCAGCCCCGTGTACTGGCTCAGGAAGTGGTCCGTCTGCTGCACCACCACGGGCGCCGCCTCGACCACGCAGGTGCCCATGCCGTTGGTGCCGACCTCCGCTTCGCTCCACACGGCGCCGATCTCCAGGCCCAGCGGCTGGACCACCCGCTCGAAGTCGCGCGAGGTCACCATGTGCAGGATCACGCCGTCCATGTCGGTGAGCACCACGGCGAGCTGCGGATCGCCGAGCTGCTGGTACAAGGTGGTCATCTCGTAGCGCGCGCAGTCGACGACCGCGGCCATGCGGCGCTGGCGCGTCGGCAGGTCGATGCCACCGAGCACCGGCGGCCGGCGCGCCTGGCTCGGGTCGAGGCCGTGCTCGTTGACGCAGCGCACCCAGGAATGCGCGACGGCATCGCTGGTGGCCTGCGGCATGCCCCCGCGCACGACGTCGAGGACACGGTGCGCGTGCGTGAGCGAATCGGAAATCGGCATGTCGTCCCCTCTTCCTCCCGCCGCGGACGGGTCCGCGACAGTGCGCAGCGATTGTGGAACACAGTGTCGCGCTGTGCATTAGGGATTTGTGACAGGTCCGCAAGTTGCTTCGCAAACCCATCACGACGTGAAAGGGACCCATGTTGCGAGCCCTGGACCCTGCCCTCGCCCCGGGTCTTCCCGGGACCTCGGGCGCGGAGGCGCTGGACCTCGTGTTCATCGAAGGCTTCACCGGGCGCACGGTGATCGGCATCCATGCGGGCGAGCTTGAGCAAGCCCAGCCGCTCACCATCGACCTGTGCGCGGGCGTGCCGCGCCTGCGCGCCTGCGACACCGACGTGATCGGCGACACGCTGGATTACGGCGTGCTGCGCGAGCGCCTGCAGCGCCTGCTGCGCGAGCACCGCGTGCGCTTGCTGGAAGCGCTGGCCGAGCAGGTGGCGGGCATCGCCATCGACGAGTTCCATGCCCATTGGGTGCGCGTGCGCATCGCCAAGCCGCGCAAGTTCGACGACACCGGGGCCGTGGGCGTGGTGATCGAGCGCAGGCGCGCCACGCCGCAGGCGGCCGCCGGACGCGCCGCGCTGCGGCTCATAGGCCGCGGCCTGGTGCCGGGCAGCACGTGACCATGATGGGCGGCGCACTCGCAACCGACCTGCCGGCGCCCGCGCGCGCGCCGGCCGCGGCAGGCGTGCGTGTGCATGCCCCGGGGCGGCTGCACCTGGGCTTCCTCGATCCGGCGGGCAGCCTGGGACGCCCCTGGGGCAGCCTGGGCGTGGCCATCGACGGGCCGCAGACCATCGTCGAGCTGGCCCCCTCCGGGACGGACCGCTTCGAAGCGTCCCCGCGCGACATTGCGGCGCTGGACCGGGCGTGCGCGCACCTCGCGACGCTGCGCCACGCGAGCGGCTGCCAGCAGCCGGTGGTGCTGCGCGTGCAAAGCAGCCTGGCTTCGCATGTCGGTCTCGGGTCCGGCACGCAGCTGGCGCTGGCGGTCGGGCGGGCCTTCCGGGACTGCTTCGGCCTGGACCTGGACAACCGCCAGCTCGCCGCCTTGCTGCGGCGCGGTGCACGGTCGGGCATCGGCATCGCGAGTTTCGAACAAGGCGGCCTGCTGCTCGACGCGGGGCCGGCGGCGGACGGGTCCGCGGCGTCCGTGCTGGCGCGCATCGCCATGCCCGCGTCCTGGCGCGTGCTGCTCGTGCTCGACCCGCGCGTGCGGGGCCTGAGCGGCGCGGCCGAGAAGTCCGCGCTGGCAGCACTGGAGCCCTTGCCGCGCGAGGCCGCGGCGGAGGTCTGCCACCAGGTGCTGATGCGCATCCTGCCCGGCGCGGCGGCCGCCGAGTTCGCGCCGTTCGCGCTGGGGGTGAGCCGCATGCAGGAAGTCCTGGGGGCGCATTTCGCGCCGGCGCAGGGCGGCCGCGCCTTCGCCAGCGAAGCGGCCGGGCGGCTGCTGCACTGGATTGCCCGCTACGCCACGGCGGGCATAGGGCAATCCTCCTGGGGGCCGACCGCCTTCGCCTTCCTGCCATCGGAGGAACAGGCGCGCGCCTCGCTGGAGCATGCGCGGGCGGCCGGCCTGCTCGACCCCGCCCTCGAGATCCTGCTGGTTCCCGCGCGCAACCACGGGGCCTGGTCCAGCGACACGCGCGCCGGAGGCTGAGGGCATGGAGCGTCCATACATCCTGCACATGTTCACGCCGGGCGAGCGCGTGAGCCCGTTCGACGTCAACATGGCGGCCGACGCCGGCTACCAGGTGCTGATGCCGTACGCCCACGTCACCGCGGAGAACATCGCCGGGCTGGTGCAGGATGCGATCTTCTCGCGCGGCCCCAAGGGGGCGTTGCGCACCGGGCTGTTCATCGGTGGGCGCGACGTGCTGCAGGCCGAGGACATGCTGGAGCGTGCGCGCAAGGCCATGTTCCCGCCCTTCGTGGTCTCCGTGTGCGCGGACCCGAGCGGTGCGTTCACCACGGCCGCCGCGATGGTGGCGTGCAGCGAAGCGGCGCTCGGGGGCAACGGCGCGCTGGAAGGCACGCAGGTGCTGCTGCTCGGGGGCACCGGTCCGGTGGGCCGCATCGCAGCGGTCCTGTGCGCGCGGCGCGGGGCCTTCGCGGTGCTGGGCAGCCACCGGGGAGCGGTCGCCGCGCAGGAAGCCGCTTCCGTCACCGGCACCCGTTTCGGCGTGGCGCTGGAGGGCGTGTCCACCGCGGACGGCGACGCGCTGCGCACCGCCTTGTCGCAGGCCGACGTGGTGATGGCCGTCGCCGGCGCCGGCGTGCAGGTGGCGAGCGAGGCGGATCTCCAAGCGGCCACCCGCCTGCGCGTGGCGGTCGACCTCAATGCGGTGCCGCCGGCGGGCCTGGCCGGCGTCGGCGCGATGGACGACGGCAAGCCCCTGGCCGGCACGTCGGCGCTGGCAATCGGCGCACTGGCGGTCGGCAACGTGAAGTACCAGGTGCAGCACACCCTGCTGCTGCGCATGCGCGAAGCGGAGCGTCCCGTGGCCTACGGCTTTGCCGACGCGTTCGCGGTGGCGCAGGAGGTGCTGGCCGGGAAGAGCCGCTGAAGGTCCGCATGGGGGGCACACTCGTCGTCGCGGGATTGTGGGTGCGGCCGCTGGCCGAATCGGCGCGGCGGGCGGGCTGGCGTGTCATCGCGCTGGACGTGTTCGGCGACGCCGACACGCGGCGCGCCAGCGCGCACTGGTGGCCCCTCGGCGCTGCGGCCACGCTGGCGATCGAACCCGGCTTGCTGGGCGAGGCCCTGCAGCGGGCCGCGCGCGAGCCCGGCGCGCTCGGCTGGGTGGCGGGCAGCGGCTTCGAGGGCCGCCACGAGCTGCTGGACCTGCGCATCCCCGGCCTGCCGCTGCTGGGCATGCCGGTCGACGCGGTCCGGCGCGTGCGCGATCCGGCCTGCTTCTTCGACATGCTGGACCGCCTGGGACTGCCGCATCCGGCGGTGTCGCTGCATGCACCCGGCGACGCGACCGGCTGGCTGGCCAAGGACGCCGGAGGATCGGGCGGCTGGCACATCCGCGCGGGGCGCGATGCGGCAGCGTGCGCCGGCCCCGGGTTCTACTGGCAGCGGCTGCACGGCGGCGAGGCGATGTCCGCGCTGTTCGTGGCCGACGGCGTGCACGCGCGCGTCGTGGCGCTCAACCGGCTGCTGGTGCAGCCCGTCGCGGGCCGCCCCTTCGTCTACCAGGGCGCCATCGGACCCATCCGCCGGCAGGCGCTGCTGCACCGGATCGAGGAGGCGCTGGAGCGCCTCGTGCCGGCCTTCGACCTGCAAGGGCTGGCCAGCCTGGACTTCCTTGCGCAGGACGACCAGCCCTGCGTGCTCGAGGTCAATCCGCGCCCCTCGGCGACGATGGTGCTGCACGACGACGCCTGGCCCGGCGGGCTGGTGCACGCGCACCTGCAGGGCATGCGCGGCCGCCTGCCGGAGCAAGCGGCCTTGCACCCCGCGGGGGTGCGCGGCTGCCTGACGGTGTTCGCCAACCGGCCCTGCCACGTCGACGCCGCGCTGGCGGCGGACCTGGCGCGCTCGCCGCACTGCCATGACCTGCCCGCGCCGGGGTCCACGTTCACGGCCGGCGCGCCGGTGTGCAGCGTCAGTGCGGCGGCGCACAGCGAGGACGCCGTGCGCACCGCGCTGGCCGCGCGCGCCGCCGGCATCCGCGCCCGCCTCACCGCGCCCGAGGAAGCCCACGCATGAGCGCGGACCTGCCCAGCGTCAACGCCCTGGCCGCGCCGCTGCTCGATCGGCTCCTGAGCGAGGCCGGGCGGCTGCGGATCGCGGTGACGCGCGACGAGGCCGGCGTGACCGTCGTCGACGCCGGCATTGCCGTGCGCGGCAGCATCGAAGCGGGCCTGCAGATCGCCGAGCTCTGCATGGGCGGCCTGGGCAGCGCGCGCCTGTCGCCGCTGCCGCGCGAAGGCTGGCCCGTGTGGCTGCAGGTGCGCAGTTCGCATCCGGTGCTGGCCTGCCTGGCCAGCCAGTACGCCGGCTGGAGCCATGCCGCGAGCAAGGAGGAGACCGGCGCCCGCAAGTTCTTCGCGCTCGGCTCCGGCCCGGCGCGCGCGCTGGCCTGCCGCGAACCCCTGTTCGAGCACATCGGCTACCGCGACGGCCATGACAGCGGCGTCCTCGTGCTGGAGGTGGACCGGCCGCCGCCGCCGGTGGTGGTGGCCAAGGTGCTGCGCGACTGCGCCCTGGCGCCTGCGGGCCTGTCCATCATCCTCACGCCCACGGCCAGCCTGGCCGGCACGACGCAGGTGGTCGCGCGCGTGCTCGAGGTCGCCCTGCACCGCGCGCACGAACTCGCCTTCCCCCTGCAGGACATCGTCGAAGGCTCCGCCTGCGCACCGCTGCCGGCGCCCGGCGCCGACCTGCTCGAAGGCATGGCCCGCACCAACGACGCGATCCTCTACGGCGGCCAAGTGCACCTGACGGTGGCCGGCGCGGCGGATGCGGCACGCGAGCTGGCGCTGAAACTGCCGTCGCAAAACTCGCGGGATCACGGCCGGTCCTTCGGCGCGCTGTTCGCGGAAGCCGGCCACGATTTCTACAAGCTCGACGGCGCGCTGTTCGCCCCCGCCGAGGTGTGGGTCAGCCACCTGGGGTCGGGGCGGACCTGGCACGCGGGCCGGCTGCACATGGAGCTGTTGCGCGAGCTGTGGCAGGGGGAAGGCGCGCCATGATCGCGCGCAACGCGGGCCTGCGCGTGGCCATCATGACCGACGAGACGGGCTGGCACACCCGCGAGCTCCTCCGGGCGCTGCGCGAACGCGGCTGCGTGGGCCGCTGCCTGGACCTCGCGCAATGCCGGATCGACACCACCCAGGCCTGGCACGGGCTGGTGTTGCCGGGGTACGGGCAGGACTTGCCGGACGCCGTGCTCGTGCGCGGCATCGCCGGTGGCAGCTTCGAGCAGGTGACCAAGCGCCTGGGCGTCCTGCATGCCTTGCGGGAGTTCGGCGTGCCGGTCTACAACGACGCGCGCGCCATCGAGCGCAGCGTCGACAAGTCGATGACCAGCGTGCTGCTGCATGCCGCGGGCGTGGCGACGCCGCCGACCTGGGCGATGGAATCTGCCGCCGCCGCCCAGCAACTGGTCACGCGCGAAAGCGCCGCCGGCCGCTCGCTGGTGCTCAAGCCCCTCTTCGGCTCGCAAGGCCAGGGGCTGCAGCGCGTGGGCTGGGTCGAGGGCCGCCACGTGCCGCTGCCGGCGCTGGATGGCCCTTACGGCCAGCTCGCCTACCTGCAGCGCTTCCTGCCGGCGCTGGCGCAGCCGGGGCACGACTACCGCGTGCTGGTGGTGGGCGGCACGGGGCTGGCGGCGATGCGGCGCGTCAGCGCGCACTGGGTGCACAACGTGGCGCAGGGCGCCCGCTGCGAGCCGCAGTCGCTGGCCGCAGGCGTCGGCCCGGAACTCGCCCGGCTGGCCGAGGCGGCGGCGCGGGCCCTGGACATGGACTACGCGGGCGTCGACCTGCTGCCCACGGCGCAGGGCGTGCAGGTGATCGAGGTCAACGGCGTGGCGGCGTGGCAGGGGCTGCAGCGCGTGACGCCCGGCAACATCGCGCGGGCGCTGGTGGGCGACCTGCTGGATCGCAGGTGCGACGGGGGCCGGCAGCGGCTGCAGGCATGAAACGCGTGCCGGTGCTGCAAGCCGAGCGCGCGGAGCGCGGCCGGCTGGCCTTCCTGCGCGCCTGCGCGCTGGACGTGGAGGCGCGCAAGCCGGGCAACGTCAGCCTCGCCTCGCCGGGCCACGCCATGCGCGCCGGGCAATTCCTGGCGAGCGCGGCGGCGGCGGCCGCGCCGATCAGCGCACCCGGCGCGCGGGTCGGCGACCGGATCGAGGCCGCCGTGCGCGCCACCCGCGCCGCGGCGCAGTGCAACACCAACCTGGGCATCGTGCTGCTGTGCGCCCCCTTGCTGGCGGCGTTCGAGCGCGCGGACGGCGCCGGCGACAGCGGCGCGCTGCGCGCGTCCCTGGCGACGGTGCTGGGCGCGCTGGACGTGGCCGATGCCCGCTCCGCCTACCGCGCCATCGCCCTGGCACGCCCCGGCGGCCTTGGCCGCGCCAGCGAGCAGGACGTGCTGGCGACACCGACCGTGGGCCTGCGCGAGGCCATGGCGCTGGCCGCGCACCGGGACCGCATCGCCTGGCAGTACGAGCACGCCTACCGCGACGTGTTCGAGCTGGGGCTGCCCGCCTTTGTCGCCGCCCGCCAGGCGAAAGCAGCCGACGCGCGCGCGATGCAGGCCGCCTTCCTGGAGTTCGCCGCCGCCCTGCCCGACTCACACATTGTGCGAAAGCACGGTGGCGCGATGGCGCAGTGTGTCATCCGGGAAGCGGCCCCCTGGCGCGCGCGGGCGCGGCGCGGCGAGGTGCTCGACGAGGACCCCGCCTTCGCCCGCTGGGACGAAGACCTCAAGGCAAGAGGGCTCAATCCGGGCACCAGCGCGGACCTGAGCGTCGCCGTGGCCCTGGCGGCGGCGCTGGTCGCTGCCCCTTAAGCGTTTCCCCTGAGCGGACCCGGCATGGAATATGAGAGCAGGCGGCTGCCCGTGGCGCGTGCCACGCGCGTCCACGCCAATCCGTTTCCGGAGGAGCACACATGGCCAAGATCGACCGCCTGCTGGTTGGAGAGTCCCTTGTCGGCGAGGGCAACGAGGTTGCCCACATCGACCTCATCATCGGACCGCGCGGCTCGCCGGCGGAAAGCGCCTTCGCCCACGCGCTGACGAACAACAAGGACGGCTTCACGTCCCTGCTGGCGGTGGTGGCGCCCAACCTGCCGGCCAAGCCCCACACCGTGATGTTCAACAAGGTGACCATCAAGGGCGCCAAGCAGGCCGTGCAGATGTTCGGCCCGGCCCAGCACGGCGTCGCGCTCGCCGTCGCCGACTGCGTCGAGGACGGCACGATCCCGCTGGCGGAAGCCGAAGACCTGTTCATCTGCGTGGGCGTGTTCATCCACTGGCAGGCCGACGACGACAAGAAGATCCAGGAATTCAACTACCGCGCCACCAAGGAATCGATCAAGCGCGCCGTCAACCGCGAGCCGAGTGCCGCCGAAGTGGTGGAGAAGAAGTACACCGCCGCCCATCCGTTCCAGGCGCCAGCCTGAATCCGCTGTCCGTCACAACCAAGGAGACAACCATGAGCCAATCGACACGCAGCGTCCCCTGGCGGCAGTGCGTCGCCGCCTCCCTGCTCCTCCTGCCCGCACTGGCACAGCCCAATGCCGACGTGGAGAAGAACATCGCCGACTCCAGGAACTGGGCCATGCAGGCCGGCGACATGTACAACCAGCGCTACAGCAAGCTGCGGCAGATCAACACCGGCAACGTGGGCAAGCTGCAGGTCGCGTGGACCTTCTCCACCGGCGTGCTGCGCGGCCACGAGGGCTCGCCGCTGGTGATCGGCGACATGATGTACCTGCACTCGCCGTTCCCCAACAAGGTGTTCGCGATCGACCTCAACACCCAGAAGATCGTCTGGAAATACGAGCCGAAGCAGGATCCCGCGGTGATCCCGCAGATGTGCTGCGACACGGTCAACCGCGGCCTGGCCTATGCCGAGAACAAGGTCTTCCTGCAGCAGGCCGACAGCACGCTGCTGGCGCTCGACGCCAAGACCGGCAAGGTCGTCTGGTCGGTCAAGAACGGCGACCCCAAGGTCGGCGCCGTCAACACCAACGCGCCCCACGTCTTCAAGGACAAGGTCATCACCGGCATCAGCGGCGGCGAATGGGGTGTGCGCGGCTACGTGGCGGCGTACAACATCAACGACGGCAAGCTGGTGTGGAAGGGCTACAGCACGGGCCCGGACGCCGAGATGCTGATCGACCCCGAGAAGACCATGACCTGGACCAACGGCGCCCTGGCGCCGGTGGGCAAGGATTCCTCGCTCAAGACCTGGCAGGGCGACCAGTGGAAGATCGGCGGCGGCACCACCTGGGGCTGGTACAGCTACGACAAGGCCACCAACCTGATGTACTACGGCACCGGCAACCCCTCCACCTGGAATCCGGCGCAGCGTCCGGGCGACAACAAGTGGTCCATGACGGTCTTCGCGCGCGACGTGGACACCGGCCAGGCCAAGTGGGTGTACCAGATGACGCCGTATGACGAGTGGGACTTCGACGGCATCAACGAGATGATCCTGGCGGACATCGACGTCAAGGGCAAGCCGACCAAGGCGCTGGTGCACTTCGACCGCAACGGCTTCGGCTATACGCTGGACCGCACCAACGGCGCGCTGCTGGTCGCCGAGAAGTTCGACCCCGCGGTGAACTGGGCGACCCACGTCGACATGAAGACCGGGCGGCCGCAGGTGGTGAAGAAGTACTCCACGGCGGCGGGCGGGCCGGACGTCAACACCAAGGGCATCTGCCCGGCGGCGCTGGGCAGCAAGGACCAGCAGCCGGCCTCGTTCGACCCGAACACCAAGCTGTTCTACGTGCCGACCAACCACGTCTGCATGGACTACGAGCCGTTCAAGGTCGAATACACGGCAGGCCAGCCTTACGTGGGCGCCACCCTGTCGATGTTCCCGGCCCCCAACAGCCACGGCGGCATGGGCAACTACATCGCCTGGGACGCGGGCACCGGCAAGATCGTGCAGAGCAAGCCGGAGAAGTTCTCCGTATGGAGCGGCTCGCTCAACACCGCCGGCGGCCTGTCCTGCTACGGGACGCTCGAGGGCTACATGAAGTGCGTCGACGCGAAGAACATCAGCAAGGAGCTGTTCAAGTTCAAGACGCCTTCGGGGATCATCGGCAACGTGTTCACGTACGAGCACAAGGGCAAGCAGTACATGGGCGTGTTCTCCGGCATCGGCGGCTGGGCCGGCATCGGCATGGCCGCGGGGCTGGAAAAGGACACCGACGGACTCGGTGCCGTGGGCGGCTATCGCGAGCTGAACCAGTACACCGAACTGGGCGGGTCCCTCACCGTCTTCACGCTGCCGTCCAACTGATGACACGCGTGGCCCGCGGGCTGTTGTTCACCGCGCTGTCCCTGGCCCTGGCCGGGGGCGGCGCGTGGGCCCAGGACCCCAAACCCTACAAGGTCGTCGACGGCTACAAGGTCGACGAAGTCACGATGACGGGCTTCCGGACCTGGCGGGCCGCGGCCTGCGACCGCTGCCACGGCGCCAACCAGGAAGGCCTGGTGGGGCCGTCGCTGCTGACCAGCCTGAAGACGCTGAGCAAGGAAGACTTCGTCAAGACGGTGCGGGACGGCCGCCTGGACAAGGGCATGGTGGGCTTTGCCGCCAACAAGACGGTCATGGACAACCTGGACGCCCTGTACGCCTACCTGAAGGGACGCTCGGACGGCGCCATCACGCGCGCCAAGGTCGAGCCCATGCCGGGCGGCGGATGATGCGCCGGTCCACGCCCGCCCTGGCCCTTGCGATCGCGGCGCTGGCCTGCGCGGCCGGCGCGGCGCAAGCCCAGGCCGTGCCGGACGATTCCCCGCGCAAGACCTTCAAGGTCTGCCAGGACCCGAACAACCTGCCGTTCTCCAACCTGCAGGGTGAGGGCTTCGAGAACCGCATCGCCGAACTGTTCGCCAGGGAACTGGGCCTGCCGCTGGCGTACTACTCCTTCCCGAACCGGCTGGCCTTCATCCGCAACACGCTGCGCTACCGCCTGCCGGGCGAGGACTACCGCTGCGACGTGGTGCTGGGAGTGCCGGCGGAGTTCGACCAGGTCGCGGCGACGCGGCCCTACTACCGCTCCACCTACGCGCTCGTGTTCCCCAGGGGCAAGGGACTGGACGTCCTGCGCAACTCCGACGACCTGCTGGCGCTGCCGCCGGACAAGCTGCGCGCGCTGCGCATCGGCGTCTACGACCGCTCGCCCGCATCGCTGTGGCTGGCGCGCCATGACCTGGTCGACCGCGGCGTGCCTTATCCGATCATGAGCCCCGACCCCGACCAGTACCCGGGCCAGCTGATCGAGCGCGACCTGGCGCAGGGCAAGATCGACGCGGCCATCGTGTGGGGGCCGATCGCCGGCTACTTCGCCCGCCGGGTGCGCTCGCCCGAACTTGCCTTGGTGCCCATGAAGTCCGAGCCGGGCCTGCCCTTCGAATTCTCCATCGCCATGGGCGTGCGCTACGGCGAACCGAACTGGAAGCAGCAGGTGGAAGGGCTGCTGGCGAAGAACCAGGCGCAGATCCTCGCCATCCTGCGCGACTACGGCGTGCCGCTGGTGGCCGAGCCGGCCGGCAGATAGCCATGAAGGCCGGCGCAGTCCTGCTCGCGGCGGTGCTGCCCCTGGCCACGGCGCAGCAGCCGCCCGCCGCACCCGGCGCGCCCGGCGCACCTAGCGCGCCCGGCGCTCCCTCGGAAGCGGAACGCCTGGTGTTCCAGCACGCGCACCTGGCCAATGTCGGCGGCCCGCGCGAACTGCGCTACCGGTATGTCGAGGACGCGCAGGGGCAGGCGAGCGTGAACGACCGCGCCGTGCTGGCGCTGCGCGCCGGCGCCGGCGGACGTTGCTGCGACGTGCAGGGCGAGTACCTCTCCGGCGAGCGCAAGGTGCAGCTGCCGGACATTCCCGCCGCGCGCTCCAACCCCGTGCTGCTGTACTTCCTGGAGGGCGAGGTGCGGCGCCTGCAGCGGACCACGCAAGGCCAGGCCGCGCACTTCCGCCGCCGCATGCGGCAGTCGTTCGCCGACACCGCAAGCGTCACCGACACGCCGATCCGCTGGGGCACGGGCACGGTCGCCGCGCGCACGGTGCGCATCGCGCCCTTCCTCGACGACCCCTATCGCGCCCGCTTCGCGGAGCAGGCCGCGACCGAGTACCTGTTCGTGCTTTCCGATGCCGTGCCGGGCGGCGTCTACCAGATGAGCGCGGCTGCACCCGGCGGCACGGCACGCCGCACGCTCACCCTCGAGGAGTCGCCGCCATGAACCGCCTCCCCTGGATCCTCGCCGCGGCGCTGGTGCTGCCCGCCCCTGCCCGCGCGCACGACTACCCGACGGCCGAGCGCGTGCTCTACGTGGAGTCCTGCATCCGCGACCATCCCGGCCACTACTACGAGATGCTGAACAAGTGTTCCTGCGTGATCGACACGATCGCGACCGACCTGCCCTTCGAGCAGTACGAGGACATGAGCACGGCCAGCAAGGCGGCCAGCATAGGCGGCGAGCGCGGCTCCTACATCCGCGACGTGGAGGCGCTGCAGCTGCAGATCCGCAAGTTCCGGCAGCTGCAGGTGCAGGCGCGCAAGAAGTGCATGCTCGAAGATGCGGCGCGCTGACGAACTGCTGCAGGGCTGGCGCGAGCGGGCCCTGCGCGTCGAGGACAGCGTCGCCCGCGCCGTCATCGGCCAGCCGGACACGCTGCGCATGATCAACGTGGCCTTGTTCGCGCGCGGCCACGTGCTGCTCGAAGGGGACGTCGGCGTGGGCAAGACCACCGTGCTGCGGGCCTTCGCGCGCGCCATCGGCGGCGCCTTCGAGCGCGTCGAAGGCACGGTGGACCTGATGCCCGGCGACCTGGTCTACCACACCTATGTCGACGACCAGGGCAAGCCGCGCATCGAACCGGGCCCGCTGCTGCGGCACGGCGACGCGCTGGACACCTTCTTCTTCAACGAGATCAACCGCGCCCGCCCGCAGGTGCAGGCCCTGCTGCTGCGGGCGATGGCCGAGCGCAGCGTGTCCGCGTTCAACCGCGAGTTCCGCTTCCCGCACATGACCGTGTTCGCCGACCGCAACCGGCTCGAGCGCGAGGAGACCTTCGAGCTGCCTGCCGCGGCCCGCGACCGCTTCATGTTCGAGCTGCGCATGGCCGCTCCGGCGGACGAGGCATCGCGCCATGCGATCGTGTTCGATCCGGCTTTCCACGACACCGACGCCTTGCTGGAGCGGGTGGAGCCGGGGATCGTCGCCGCCAGCGAGCTCAACGACGTCGCCGCCCTGATCCAGGCCGGCGTCACGGCCAGCGAGGCGCTGCAGCGCTACGTGATGGACCTGTGGGCGGCCACCCAGGCGCCGCAACGCGCCGGCGTGGAGATCGAAGGGGTCGAGATGGACCGGCTGATGCTGGCCGGCGCCAGCCCCCGCGGCACCATGGCGCTGGTGCGCGCGGCGCGCGTCGTCGCCTGGCTGGCCGGCCGCGCGCACGTGCTGCCCGACGACGTGGCCTCGGTGTTTCCGGCCGTGATGGGGCACCGCCTGTTCTTCTCGCCCCTGTACGAGATGCGCCATGCGCAGGTCGCCGCGGCGCTGACGGCGCAGCTGCTGCAGCGCGTGCCGACCCCCCGCTGAGCGCCTGGCAGGCCATGGCCGATGTGCAGGAGTTCCGCTACCGCTCGCCGCATCGGGTCGGCGGCTGGCGCACCGGCACCCACGCAGGCAGCGCGCCCGGCGCGGGACTGGAGTTCGCCACCCACCTGCGGCTGTACGACCGGCCGGATCCGCGCCGGCTGGACCTGCGCGCCAGCATCGCCGACCTGCGCTGCGAGTGGCTGGTGCGGGTGAACCGCCAGCAGGCCGCGCTGACCGTGCGCCTGCTGGTCGATGTCTCCGCCTCGATGCGCTTTGGCGCGCCGTCCAAGCTGGAGGTGGTGGCCGGCTTCGTGCAGGCACTGGGCCAGAGCGCCTTCCGGGTCGGGGACGCCGTCGGCATGGCGGCGTTCGACCACCACGAGCGCCCGGACCTGCGCATCGCCGCCTGGCGGCACCGTGGCATGGGCGAGATGCTGGCGTCGCTGCTGCTGCACAGCGAGAGCGGCGCGGGCGACATCGCAGGCCTGCGCGATGCGGCGGCGCTGCTGGGCGGACGCAGCGGCATCGTGTTCCTGGTGTCCGACTTCCAGTGGCCCCTGGCGGGCCTGGACGACGTGCTGGACCTGCTGGCCCCCGCGCACGTCGTGCCGCTGGTGGTCTGGGACCCCGCCGAAGTGGAGCCGCCCGCAGGCGACGGCCTGGCGGTGCTGCGCGACGCGGAAACCGGCCGCAGCCGCACGCTGTGGCTGCGCCCGGCGCTGCGCGCGCGCTGGCGCGAAGCGGTGCAGCAGCGCCGTGCTGCCCTGGACCGGCTGTTCGCCGCCCATGGACTGCGCGCCTTCTACCTGCAAGGCGCGTTCGATGCCCAGGCGCTGACGAATCACCTGTGCGAGGTGCAAGCATGAGGCCTTGGCGGGCGGGCCTGCTGCTTGCGGCGCTGCTCGCTGGTGCCGGTGCGCAGGCACAGCAGCGCGACGCCGTGGTGGAACAGCCGCGGCCCTTCGGCTACACGGTGGGCGACCTCGCCACCCAGCGCGTGCTGCTGCCCGAAGGATTCGCGCCGTCTGCGCTGCCCGAACCGGCACGGGCCAGCGCCTGGCTGGAGCGCCGTGCCGCGCTGGTCGAACGCGGCCAGGATGGACGGCAGTGGCTGGCACTCGAGTACCAGGTCGTGAACGCACCGCGCACGCTGGCCACCGTGACGGTGCCGGCCTGGCAGCTCGCGGGGCCGGCCGGCGTGCCGGCGCTGCGCATACCGGCGGCCACCATCACGGTCGGCCCGTTGACCGCGCCGGCCGCCAGCGGCCAGGCGCTGCAGCTGCGCCCCGACCGGCCCGCGCCCTTCATCGACGCAGCGGGCCTGCGGCGCCGGCTGTGGACGTGGCTGGGCGCGCTCGCGGCCAGCCTGGCCGCGTGGCTGGCCTACACCGGATGGAACGCCTGGCGTGCCAGCAGGACCTTGCCCTTCGCGCGCGCCTGGCGCGAGCTGCGCGGGCAGGCCCAGGCGCCGCTGGCCGCGCACGTCGCCCTGCACCACGCGTTCGACCGCACCGCCGGCCGGGTCGTGCACGCGGGCACCTTGCCGGCGCTGTTCGAGCGCGCGCCCCACCTGCAGGCGCTGCAGCCGCAGATCGAGCGCTTCTATGCGCAGTCCGGCGCGCTGTTCTTCGGGGGCGGGCTGCCTGCCGATGCCGTGTCGCCGCGGTCGCTGTGCCGCAGCCTGCGCCGGCTGGAGAGGCGGCACGCGCCATGAACACGCTGCTCGCCTTCTCGCAGCCCTGGGTGCTGCTGCTGCTGCCGCTGGCCCTGTTGCCGCTGCTGCCCGCGCGCCGGCACACGCTGGTGTTCTCGCACCTGCCGTGGCTGCCCGCCGACCGCGCCGGCGCCGCCCTGGGCTGGGCCTCGCGCGTGCTGGCCGCCCTGGCCGTGCTCGCGACCGTGGTGGCGATCGCGGGCCCGGCGCGGCCCGAGGCCGTCGTGCAGCGCACCGGCCGCGGCGCCGAGATCGTGCTGCTGATCGACCGCAGCCGCAGCATGGACGAGCGCATGGTGCCGGCCGACTGGCGCACGATCGACCCGCTGAACCTGCGCTACCAGGCGCAGTCGCGCGGCGAGCCCAAGGGCAAGGCGGCGCGCGAGCTGCTGGCGAAGTTCGTCGCCGAGCGGCCGGACGACCGCTTCTCGCTCATGTTCTTCAGCACCAACCCGATCCGCATCGTGCGCTTCACCCAGCACGACGCCGTGGTGCAGGCGGGGATCACCGCGGGCGGCATCGGCCGCGGGCTGGCCGACACCGACGTTGGGCGGGCCCTGGCCGCCGCCATCGGCGAGTTCGACCAGCGCGCGTACACCGGCAGCCGCATGGTGCTGCTGGTGTCCGACGGCGGCGCCCGCCTGGACGACGCAACCAAGAAGCGCCTGCGCGCCGCGGCCCTGCGCAACCGCGTGGCGCTGGCCTGGATCTACCTGCGCTCGGTCAACGGCCCGAAGCTGGACACGCCCGGCGACGCCGGCGAGGCGGTGCCGGAGATCGCCTTGCACCGCTTCTTCCAGACCCTGCCCGGCGGCTACCGCTCCTACGAGGCGGAGGAACCCGCGGCCCTGGCGCGCGCGGTCGCGGACGTCGGCCGGCAGCAGAACTTTCCGCTCGACTACAGCGAACGCGTGCCGCGCCGCGACTTCAGCCGCATCGCGCTGGCCGTGGCCGTCACCTGCTGCGCGCTGCTGCTGGCGCTGCGCGCCGTCACCCTGGGGGCGTGGCGGTGAGGCGGCGCGTGGTGCACCTCGCGTTCGCGCTGGCGAGCGTGGCGCTCGCCGTGCCCGCCTTGCTGCAGGCGCTGCGGCTGCAGCAGGCGCTGCGCATCAACGAAGCGATCGCGCAGGCGGCCGATCCGGCCGGCACGCCCGGCGACTTCGCCGAAGCGCGCTTCGCCCACGCGCTGGCCCTCTCCAGGGCGGGGACGTACGAAGCGGCGCTGGCCGCGCACAAGGCGCTGGTGCAGGGCGAGCGCGGGCCGCTGCGCACGGCGGCCCTGTACAACCTGGGCAACCTGCACCTGCGCCAGGCGCTGCGCAACGGGCCGGCGCGCGCCGTCGAGGCGCTGCCGCTCGTGGAACTCGCCAAGCAGGCCTTGCGCGACGCGCTGCGGGCGGACCCGGCCGACTGGGACGCACGCTACAACCTCGAACGCGCGCTGTCGCTCGCCCCCGAGGTCGACGAGCAGGCGACCGAGGACAACGAGCCGCCGCAGGGGCGCGAGCTCACCATCACCACGGCGCCGGCTTCGCGCAGCGACCTGCCATGAAGCGACCCGCGCTGCCCGTGCCGTTGCGAGGAGCCGGCGCCCTCGTCGCCGCGACGCTGCTGCTGCTCGTGTCGCTGGTGATGCCGGCCGTGACCCTGCCGCTGCAGCGCAGCGAGACCATCGTGGTCTTCGACATCACGCAGAGCATGGACGTGGAGGACGTGCAACTGGACGGCGCGCCGGCCAGCCGCCTGGCCTTCGCGCGCGAGTCGGCACGGCGGGCGCTGCGCGAGCTGCCCTGCGGCTCGCGCGTGGGCTGGGCGGCCTTCACCGAATACCGCAGCCTGCTGCTGCTGTCGCCGATCGAGGTCTGCGAGAACTACAACGACCTGCTGGCGACCCTGGCCGAGATCGACGGCCGCATCCGCTGGGGCAACGCGAGCGAGGTGGCCAAAGGCGTGTTCTGGGCGCTGCGCGCGGCCAAGGACCTCGGCACCCAGCCCGCGGTGGTGTTCCTCACCGACGGCCAGGAGGCACCCCCGCTGAACGCCCTGCCCCAGTTCGACGACGTGCGGGCCGGGCAGGTGCGCGGCTGGCTGCTGGGCATAGGCGGCAGCGTGCCGCAGCCCATCCCGCGCACCGACGCGCAGGGCGAGCGCATCGGCTACTGGCGCCCGGGCGACGTCCTGCAGCGCGCCGCGGGCGAGGGCCAGCCGCGCTCGCACGAACACCTCTCCGAGCTGCGCGAGCCGCACCTGCGCATGCTCTCCGCGCGCACCGGCCTGGGCTACGCGGCGCTGCGCGATCCGGCGGCGCTCGGCCGGCTCATGCGCGAGCCGCGCCTGGCCAAGCGGGTGCGCGTGCCGGTGGACCTGCACGGCGTGCCCGCGGCGCTGGCCCTGCTGCTGCTGGTGCTGCACTTCCTGCCGGCCGCGCCCAGGCTGCGGCACCGGCTCAGTCGTACTTGAGGTACTTGAAGCGCGGGTCGTCCGGCGTGCCGTCGAGCGCGGAGCCGGGCTGCGCGCCGGGTTGCCACAGCACCACCTCCTCGATCTTGCGCGCCAGCTCGAAGTCCTTCTCGGTCACGCCCTTGGCGGCGTGGTTCACCAGCTTGACCACGACGAAGGCATAGGAGACGTTGAGGTCGGGGTGGTGCCATGCCGCCTCGGCCAGGTGGCCGACGGTGTTGACCACCATCAGCGTGGCCTTCCAGCCCGAGGTCTTGTACTTGCGGCGGATCCAGCCGTCCTCGAAGTACCAGGCGGGCAGCTCCGCCTGCAGCCTTTGCTGGATCTCTTCCTGGGAGTAGACCTCGCCCGGTGAGCTCTTGCGCCATTGGGCCATGGGGGCCTCCTGCGATGCCGAATGAAGGCAGCAACGCAGCATATTTCGTGCGAAGGGCGGCAGCGAACCCCACCGCCGCGCTGTTATTGCAGCGGCCCCTTCAATCCCTTGGGGATCGGCAGCGGCAGCACGCCGATGCCCTCTTCCAGCAATGCCTGCGTCTCTTCCATCGACGCCTGGCCGCGGATGCCGCGTTCCTCCGATTCACCGTAGTGCATCTTGCGCGCTTCCTCCGCGAAGCGTTCGCCGACGTCCTCGGTGTTGGCCATCACCTGCCGCACCAGCTGCATCCAGGCCGCCTGCATCTGCACCGTGGGCGCGGAGACGACATCCTGCTTCGCGGGGGCGGCGGCAGCGGCCGGCTGCGGCGCGCCGAAATTCAGGCGCGGGGCACTGGGCAGCTTGGCGATGCCCGTGTCGCCGCACAGGGGGCATTCCACCAGCCCGCGGGACAGCTGGTCCTGGAAATCGTCTTCGGAGGCGAACCAGCCTTCGAAGCCGTGGGCGTGGCCGCACTGGAGGTTGAGGACCTTCATGGCTGGGAAGATGGGGGCTGCCAGTCGAGTTTCCAGGTGCCGGCCACCACATTCTGGATCCACACCGCGGCGGCCAGCGTCTTGGAGTCGACGATCTTGCCTTCCCGGCACCAGCTCAGGAACTCCTCGGGCGTGGCGGCGATGACCTCGAGGAACTCGCCCTGGTCCAGCTGCGCGCCCCGGTGCTCCAGCCCGCGCGCGAACCAGACGTGGATCGCCTCGTCGGAGTACGCGACGGTGGGGTACATGGTGAAAGCATAGGCCCACTCGCGGGCCAGGTAGCCGGTTTCCTCGAGCAGCTCGCGCTGGCCGCAGACGAGCGGTGCCTCGCCGGCGTCCAGCTTGCCGGCCGGGATCTCGATCATCACCTGCCGGGTCGCGTGCCGGTACTGGCGCTCCAGCACGATGCGGCCATCGTCCAGGAAAGGCACCACCGCCACCGCGCCCGGGTGCAGCACGTACTCGCGCGTGGCCGAGCCGCCATCGGGCAGGCGCACCGTCTCGCGCACGACGTGCAGGAAGTTGCCCTTGAGCAGTTCCTCGCGGCCCGTGGTGTGCTCGGTCAGGTGGGCGTCGTCGGTGGCGTCGGTGGGCATCGCTTCAGTGTCTCCGCATGTAGAGGTAGCGCCACACGAAGCCGGGGAAGGCGAACGTGAGGAACAGCGCGCCGGTCACGGCGTAGAACTCCCAGCGCTGCGGCGAGATCTGGCCGAGGTGGTTTTCCAGCAGCAGGCCGATGCCGCCCACCAGCAGGTACAGCAGCACCAGTTCGCCCAGGCGCACCCACAGCGTCTTGCCGTGCTTGAGCGGCACGATGCCGAAGAAGCGCAGGGTGAGGAAGGGCAGGTTCGCGGCGCCGAAGGCCAGCACCAGCACCAGCCAGATGGCGGCCGTCTGCGTCACGTGCTGCGGGCGGCCTTCAGGTGCCGAGCATCTTGACGATGGCCTGCGCGCACAGCGTCATCAGGCCACCCGGCAGGATGCCCAGGATCAGCACCAGCGCGCCGTTGACCGTGAGCACCACGCGCACGTCGGCGGGCGCGGCCACGGTGGTGGCGGTGATGGGCGAGTCGAAGTACATGACCTTCACCACGCGGATGTAGTAGAAGGCCGCGACCAGCGACATCAGCACCGCGAACACCGCCAGGCCGATGAAGAAGGCGCTTCCGGACATCAGCAGCGCCTGCAGCACGGCCAGCTTGGCGTAGAAGCCCACCAGCGGCGGCACGCCGGCCAGCGAGAACAGGCAGATCGACATGATGCCGGCGTACAGCGGGCTGCGCTGGTTGAGGCCGGCCAGGTCCGAGACCTCCTCGCTCTCGAAGCCTTCGCGCGCCAGCAGCAGGATGATGCCGAAGCTCGCCAGCGTCGTGAGCACGTAGGTCACGATGTAGAACATGGACGCGCCGTAGGCGGTGCGCATGGCTTCCGGCGTCGCGACGCCGTTTACGACACCCGAGGCGAGGCCCAGCAGCACGAAGCCCATCTGGCCGATCGTCGAATAGGCCAGCATGCGCTTGAGGTTGTTCTGCGCGATCGCCGCCAGGTTGCCGATGAACAGCGAGGCCACGGCGAGCACGATCAGCATCTGCTGCCAGTCGATCGCCAGCGGCAGCATGCCTTCGACCAGCAGCCGGATGGCGATGGCGAAGGCGGCGAACTCGGGCGCTGTGCCTATCATCAGCGTGACGGCCGTCGGCGCGCCCTGGTACACGTCCGGGATCCACATGTGGAAGGGCGCGGCGCCCAGCTTGAAGGCGAGGCCGGCGACGATGAACACCAGGCCGAACACCAGCACCTGGTGCTTCACCTGGCCGGAGCCGATGATCTTGAAGACGGTGCCGACGTCCAGCGAGCCGGTGGCGCCGTAGATCATGGACAGGCCGTAGAGCAGGAAGCCGGAGGCCATCGCGCCCAGCACGAAGTACTTCATGGCCGCTTCGGTCGCCACCGTGTGGTCGCGGCGCAGCGCCACCAGGGCGTAGCTGGAAAGCGTGAGCAGTTCCAGGCCCAGGTAGATCACCAGGAAGTTGCTGCCGGAGATCATCACGAAGATGCCCAGCAGCGCGAACATGGCCAGCGTGAACATCTCGCCGCCGCGCAGCATGTCGCGGTCGCCCGCGTACGGCCGGCCGTAGACCAGGCAGACCATCATGGCCACGCTGGAGAAGCACTTGAGCCAGTTGCCCATGGCGTCGCTCACCACCATGTGGCCGAAGCCGTAGGTCGTGCCGCCGCCGGAGGCGAGGTCGCCGGTGACGAAGGCGGTGGCCGCCAGCGTCAGCATGGTCAGCCAGTAGGTGAGGTTGCGCAGCTTGGTCGTGACGCCCAGGTCCACCAGGGCGATGACGCAGGCCATGACCAGGAGGATGATCTCCGGGGCGATGGCCGCGAGGCTCGTGTTGTCGATCATCGTTCGTTTCTCCCGCGCACGGTCACAGCTTGGACACGGCGACGTGCTTCAGGAAGTTGGCCACCGAGGCGTTCATCACGTCGGTGAAGGGCTTGGGATAGATCCCCATGTAGAGCACCGCGATGGCCAGGATGGCGAGCATCGCGAATTCGCGCGCGTTGATGTCGGTCAGGGTGCGCACGTGGTCGTTCGCGACCGGTCCCAGGTACACGCGCTTGACCATCCACAAGGTGTAGGCGGCGCCGAAGATCAGCGCGGTGGCCGCTGCCAGGCCCAGCCAGAAGTTCGCCTTCACCGCGGCCAGGATCACCATCCACTCGCCCACGAATCCGGCGGTGGCCGGCAGGCCGCAGTTGGCCATGGCGAACAGGATGGCGAAGGCCGCGAAGGTCGGCATGGTGTTGACCACGCCGCCGTAGTCGGCGATCTGGCGCGAGTGCACGCGGTCGTACAGCACGCCGATGCACAGGAACATCGCCCCCGAGACGAAGCCGTGGGCGATCATCTGCACCAGGCCGCCGGCGATGCCGACGTGGTCGAAGATGAAGAAGCCCAGGGTCACGAAGCCCATGTGGGCGACCGACGAATAGGCCACCAGCTTCTTCATGTCCTGCTGCACCATCGCCACCAGGCCCACGTAGATCACGGCGATCAGCGACAGCGCGATGATCAGCCAGGCCCATTCGCGCGAGGCATCCGGCGCGATCGGCATGGAAAAGCGCAGGAAGCCGTAGGCACCCAGCTTCAGCATGATCGCGGCCAGCACGGCGGAGCCGCCGGTGGGCGCTTCCACGTGCACATCCGGCAGCCAGGTATGCACCGGGAACATCGGGACCTTCACCGCGAAGGCGGCGAAGAAGCCGAAGAACAGCAGCGTCTGCGCCAGCGAGGACAGCGGCAGCTTGTGCCAGGTGAGGATGTCGAAGCTGCCGCCCGACTTCGTGTACAGGAACACCAGGGCGACCAGCATCAGCAGCGAGCCGAGCAGCGTGTACAGGAAGAACTTGAAGGCCGCGTAGATGCGGTTCGGGCCGCCCCAGATGCCGATGATCAGGTACATCGGGATCAGCGTGGCCTCGAAGAACGTGTAGAACAGCACCGCGTCGAGCGCGCAGAACACGCCGATCATCAGGCCCGACAGGATCAGGAACGCGCCCATGTACTGGTTCACGCGCTCGTTGATCACCTCCCAGGCGGAGATGATCACCACCACCGTGATGAAGGCGGTGAGCAGCACGAACCAGAAGGAGATGCCGTCCAGACCCAGGTGGTAGTTGATGTTGAAGCCCGGGATCCAGGGCTGGTTCTCCACGAACTGCATCGCCGACGAGGCGGTGTCGAACTGGCCGTACAGGGGCAGCGTGACCAGCAGGCTGATGAGGCCGCCGATCAGCGCGATCCAGCGCACGGTGCGCGCCTGGTCGTCGCGGCCGAGCGCCAGCAGGATGGCGCCGAAGACGATCGGCGTCCAGATGGCCAGGGAAAGGAGTCCCACTTTCATTGTTGTTCTTCCCTTACTTCTTCAGCCAGTCGCTGATCATCGGCCAGCTGACGAAGTACGTCATGAGCACCACCACGCCCACGAGCATCGCGAACGCGTAGTGGTAGATGTAGCCGGACTGCACCCAGCGGATGACGCCGGCGAACCAGCCGACGGCGCGGGCGCTGCCGTTGACGAAGACGCCTTCGATCAGGCCCTGGTCGCCCCCCTTCCAGAGGCCGACGCCGAGCGCGCGCGCGGCGCGGGCGATGACGTTCTCGTTGATCCAGTCCATGTAGTACTTGTTGTCCAGCAGCGTGTACACCGGCTGCACGCGCCGCTGGATCGCCGCGGGCAGCGCCGTGTTCTTCATGTACATGTACCAGGCGAGCACCACGCCGGCGAGCGCCAGCCAGAACACCGGCGACGTGAGGCCATGGGCGGCCATGGCCAGCGGCCCATGGAATTCCCTGGCCATCTCCTCCAGGCCCGGATGCTTTTCCAGGTTGACGAAGATGGAGTCCTTGAAGAACTCGCCGTACAGCATGGGCTGGATGGTGAGGAAGCCGATCACCACCGAGGGGATCGCCAGCAGGATCAGGGGCACGGTGACCACCCAGGGCGATTCGTGCGGCGCGTGGTGCTCGTCCTGGTGATGGTGCGGGTCGGGCTCCTCGGCGGGGTCGTGCTCGTGCGCCGGGACCTGGTCGAAGCGTTCCTTGCCGTGGAAGACCAGGAAGTACATGCGGAAGGAATAGAAGGCCGTGACGAACACGCCCGCCATCACGGCGAAGTAGGCGAAGCCGGCGCCGGGCAGCTTGCTCAGGTGCACCGCCTCGATGATCGAGTCCTTGGAGTAGAAGCCCGCGAACAGCGGCGTGCCGATCAGCGCCAGCGAACCGAGCAGCGAGGTGATCCAGGTGATGGGCATGTACTTGCGCACGTTGCCCATCCAGCGAATGTCCTGGTTGTGGTGCATGCCGATGATCACCGAGCCCGCCGCCAGGAACAGCAGCGCCTTGAAGAAGGCGTGCGTCATCAGGTGGAACACGGCGACGCTGTACGCGGAGGCACCGAGCGCCACGGTCATGTAGCCCAGCTGCGACAGCGTGGAATACGCCACCACGCGCTTGATGTCGTTCTGGATGATGCCCAGGAAGCCCATGAAGAGCGCCGTGATGGCGCCGATCACCAGGATGAAGGACAGCGCGGTGTCGCTCAGCTCGAACAGCGGCGACATGCGTGCCACCATGAAGATGCCGGCCGTCACCATGGTCGCCGCGTGGATCAGCGCGGAGATGGGCGTCGGGCCCTCCATCGAATCGGGCAGCCACACGTGCAGCGGGAACTGGGCGCTCTTGCCCATGGCGCCGATGAACAGGCAGATGCAGATCACCGTGATCAGCATCCAGTCGGTGCCGTAGCCGAAGCCGATGCCGGCGAGCGTGCCGGCCTTGGCGAAGGTTTCCCCGTAGTTCAGCGTGCCAGCGTAGGCGGCGATGAGGCCGATGCCCAGGATGAAGCCGAAGTCGCCGACGCGGTTGACCAGGAAGGCCTTGAGGTTGGCGAAGATGGCCGTGGGCTTGGTGAACCAGAACCCGATCAGCAGGTAGGAGACCAGGCCCACCGCTTCCCAGCCGAAGAACAGCTGCAGGAAGTTGTTGCTCATCACCAGCATCAGCATGGAGAAGGTGAAGAGCGAGATGTAGGCGAAGAATCGGTCGTAGCCGGCGTCTTCCTCCATGTAGCCGATGGTGTAGATGTGCACCATCAGGGAGACGAAGGTCACCACGCACATCATCATGGCCGTGAGCCCGTCGACCAGGAAGCCGACCTCCATCTTCAGGCCGCCGACCACCATCCACTCGTAGAGGGTCTGGTTGAAGCGCGCACCGTCGACGGCCACGCTCTTGAGCGTCATCGCCGACAGGATGAAGGCGATCAGCACGCCCAGGATCGTGACCGTGTGCGACAGGCGGCGGCCGATCAGGTTGCCGCCCAGCGTCGTGCCGAAGATGCCCGCGATCACCGCGCCGGCGAGCGGCGCGAGCGGGACGGCGAGCAGGGTCGCTGCGTTGAGGGTTGTAGCCATGTTTCTTTTCCGAGGCTTGCCCGCCCCTGCCATGCCGGGCCCGACCCGGCATGCCAAGGGCAATGGCAGTCTTGTCTCAGCCTTTCAGCGCGTTCAGTTCTTCGACGTTGATGTTGTTCTTGTTGCGGAACAGCAGCACCAGGATCGCCAGCCCGATCGCGGACTCCGCGGCGGCGACCGTGAGGATGAAGAACACGAACACCTGGCCGTGCATGTCGCCCAGGTAGTAGGAGAACGCCACGAAGTTCATGTTGACCGCCAGCAGCATCAGCTCGATGGCCATCAGCAGCACGATCAGGTTGCGGCGGTTCAGGAAGATGCCGACCACCGACAGCGCGAACAGGATCGCGCCGAGGGTCAGGAAGTGTCCGAGCGTGAGCTGCATCAGTGAACCTCCGTCTTGCAGACTGCGGCATTCGCCTTGGGAGCGGGCTGGCGGCTCATGACTTGGTCTCCGTGGCGGCCGCGGGAATGGCTTCGGGCTGGGCGGGGCGCGACGGCGGCACCTTCACGACCTGCAGGCGGTCGCGCGCCCTGACCTTCACGGCCAGCGAGGGGTCGATGGCCTTGCTGTCCTTGCGCTGGCGCAGCGTCAGCGCGATCGCCGCGACGATGGCCACCACCAGGATCACCGCGGCGATCTCCAGCGGGTACACGTAGTCGGAGTACAGCAGCTTGCCCAGCTCCTTGGTGTTGGAGAACTGGACGCCGGCTTGCGCGGCGGCGGCAGCGGCCGGCAGGACGCGCGGCTCCTCGGTGGGCCGGAAGCCCCCCATCAGCACCGCGGCCATCTCCAGCGCGATCAGCGCGCCGATGCTGGCGGCCACCGGGAAGTGCTTCCAGAAGCCCGCCCGCAGCGCCGCGACGTCGATGTCCAGCATCATCACCACGAACAGGAACAGCACCATCACGGCGCCGACGTAGACCAGCACCAGCGAGATCGCCAGGAATTCGGCCTTCAGCAGCATCCAGATGCCGGCGGCCTGGAAGAAGGTCAGCACGAGGTACAGCGCCGCGTACACGGGGTTGCGCGCCGTGATCACGCGGAAGGCCGCGAACAGCAGCACCGCGGAAAAGAGATAGAAGAGGCCCGTCCGGATGTCCATGGTTGTTTTCTCGTGCTCCGGCTTCAGCGGTAGCGGGCGTCGGCCGCCCGGTTGGCGGCGATCTCGGCCTCGTAGCGGTCGCCCACGGCCAGCAGCATGTCCTTGGTGAAGTACAGGTCGCCGCGCTTTTCGCCGTGGTATTCGAGGACGTGCGTCTCGACGATCGAGTCGACCGGGCAGCTCTCCTCGCAGAAGCCGCAGAAGATGCACTTGGTCAGGTCGATGTCGTAGCGGGTCGTGCGGCGCGTGCCGTCGTCGCGCTGCTCGCTCTCGATGGTGATGGCGAGCGCCGGGCACACGGCCTCGCACAGCTTGCAGGCGATGCAGCGCTCCTCGCCGTTCTCGTAGCGGCGCAGGGCGTGCAGGCCGCGGAAGCGCGGCGACAGCGGCGTCTTCTCGTCCGGGAACTGCACGGTGATCTTGCGGGCGAAGAAGTACTTGCCCGTGATGCGCAGGCCCTTGAACAGCTCCAGCAGCATGAAGCTGCCGAGGAAGTCCTTCAGCGAGAAGGCGGAGGACCTCGTCGCCAATGTGTTGGATGACAACATGGCTTTGGCTTTACTTGAAGACGTTGTAGGGGGTCTGCATCCACGCGCCGATCACCACCAGCCACACCAGCGTCACCGGGATGAAGATCTTCCAGCCCAGGCGCATGATCTGGTCGTAGCGGTAGCGCGGGAACGTCGAGCGGATCCACAGGAACATCGTGACCATGACGAAGGTCTTGATGCCCAGCCAGATCCAGCCCGGGATCCAGTTCAGCAGCGGTGCGTCGATGGGGGGCAGCCAGCCACCCAGGAACATGACCACCGCGAGGATGGACACCAGCCACATGTTGGCGTACTCGGCCAGGAAGAACATGGCGAAGGACATGCCCGAGTACTCGATCATGTGGCCGGCCACGATTTCCGACTCGCCTTCCACCACGTCGAAGGGGTGGCGGTTGGTCTCGGCCAGGCCGGAGATGAAGTACACGAAGAAGATCGGCAGCAGCGGCAGCCAGTTCCAGGACAGGATGTTGATGCCGCGGTCGGCGAACCAGCCGCGGTCCTGCTGCAGCACGATCTCGGTCATGTTCAGCGAGCCCGAGACCATCAGCACCACCACCAGGCAGAAGCCCATGGCGATCTCGTAGCTGACCATCTGGGCCGAAGCGCGCAGCGCGCCCAGGAAGGCGTACTTCGAGTTGGAGGCCCAGCCGGCAATGATGATGCCGTACACCTCCAGCGAGGTGATCGCCATCAGGAACAGCAGGCCGGCGTTGATGTTGGACAGCGCCGTCTCGGGACCGAAGGGGATCACCACCCAGGCGGCGAGCGCCGGCATGATGGCCATGATGGGGCCGAGCAGGAACAGGCCCTTGTGCGCGACCGTCGGGAGGATGATCTCCTTGGTCAGCAGCTTCAGGGCGTCCGCGATGGGCGTGAGCAGGCCGAAGGGGCCGATGCGGTTGGGGCCCGGGCGGATCTGCGTGAACCCGATCGCCTTGCGCTCCCACAGTGTCAGGTAGGCCACCGCACCGAACAGCGGCAGCACCAGGCAGACGATCTTGATGAGCGTCCACAGCACGGGCCAGCCCGCCTGCGTCCACCAGGGCGCGGCGATCAGGCCGTTGCCGAAGCCGTAGAAGGTGTCGATCATGCCGCCACCTCCGGGTTGCCGGCGAGGCGCTGGGCCACGCGCGCGTCCGCCGTGAGCTGCAGCGAGGGCGCCCGCCGCACGATGCCATCGAGCTGGTAGATCGAAGCGGCGACCGGGCGTGCCTCCGTGTCGCCCAGCCAGGCGGCCTTGGCCGTCCTGTTGGACAGCAGGTTGCCTTGCACCAGCGGCTGGTCCTTGTCCGCGTCGCCGCGGGCATCCGCGAGCACCTCGGTGGAGGTCTCGTACTCGAAGCCCTGCAGGCCCAGCATGTTGCCCAGGACGCGCAGCACCTTCCAGCCGGGACGGGCTTCGCCCAGCGGCTTGACCACCGCGTGGAAGCTCTGCACGCGGCCTTCGGCATTGACGAAGGTGCCGGGCGTCTCGGTCCAGGGCGTGATGGGCAGCAGCACGTCGCTGATGTCCAGGTTCGCCTTGAACGCGTTGAGCGTGACGACCATGCCGCCACCCTGCCCCAGCCCGCGCGCGCCGGCGCCGTAGGCGGAGTCGAACTCGGGCTCGGTGTTGAACAGGAACAGCGCCTTCAGGCCGCCGGTGAGCATCTGGCTGGCGTTGAGGCCACCTTCGCCCGGCACGGCTTTCACCAGCTGCGCGCCCACGGTGTTCGCGGCTTCGGTGAGGAAGCCCACGGTGGCGCCGGTCTGCTCGCCGATCCACTGCGCCAGCGCCAGCAGCGAGGACGCCGTCGGGTGGTGCGCGGCGGCGTTGCCCAGCAGGATCGCCTTGCGTTCGCCGGACAGCAGCGATTTCGCGATCGCCCGGGCGCCGTCCGTGGCGTTGCCGTTCATCGGGGCCTTCTCGCCCTTCTCGTTGCCGATCGCCGTGGCGATGTCCGCCAGGGCCTGCACCCATTGGCCGGCCGGGACGATGGACTTGCCCGCGAGGGTCATCGCCCAGTCGTCGTCGCGGTCGTGGACGACCGAGACCTGCGCGCCATTGCGCACCGCGGTGCGCACGCGCAGCGCGAACAGGGGATGGTCCTTGCGCAGGTTGGAGCCGATCACCAGCGCGCGCTGCAGCGTGGACAGCGAGGCAATGGAGGTGCCCAGCCAGCGCACGCCCTCGGAGGGCAGGAACTCGGCGTGGCGCAGGCGGTGGTCGACGTTCTCGCTGCCCAGGGCGCGCACGAGCTTCTGCGCCAGGAACAGTTCCTCCACCGTGCTGTGCGGGCTGACCAGAGCGCCGACGCTGTTGGCGCCGTGGTCACGCCGGATGTCGCCCATGCCGCGTGCGATGTATTCGAGGGCCGTCTGCCAGTCCACCGTCTTCCACTGCCCGCCCTGCTTGAGCATGGGCGCGGTCAGGCGTTCGCTGGTGTTCAGCGCTTCGTAGGAGAAGCGGTCGCGGTCGGCCAGCCAGCACTCGTTGACGTCGCTGTTCTCGAAGGGGAGGACGCGCATCACGCGGTTGTTCTTGACCTGCACGATCAGGTTGGTGCCGGTGGAATCGTGCGGGCTCACGGACCTGCGGCGCGACAGCTCCCAGGGGCGGGCGCTGTAGCGGAAGGGCTTGCTCGTGAGCGCGCCGACCGGGCACAGGTCGATCATGTTGCCGGAGAGTTCGGAGTCGACCGTGTCGTTCAGCACGGTGGTGATCTCGCTGTGCTCGCCGCGGTGGATCATGCCCAGCTCCATCACGCCGGCCAGTTCCTGGCCGAAGCGCACGCAGCGGGTGCAGTGGATGCAGCGGCTCATCTCCTCCATGGAGATCAGCGGCCCCACGTCCTTGTGCAGGACGACGCGCTTTTCTTCCTCGTAGCGCGAGGCGCCGGGGCCGTAGCCCACGGCCAGGTCCTGCAACTGGCACTCGCCGCCCTGGTCGCAGATCGGGCAGTCCAGCGGATGGTTGATCAGCAGGAACTCCATCACCGACTGCTGCGCCTTGACCGCCTTGTCGCTCTTGGTGCGCACGATCATCCCGTTGGTCACGGGCGTGGCGCAGGCCGGCATGGGCTTGGGCGCCTTCTCCACGTCCACCAGGCACATGCGGCAGTTGGCGGCGATGGAAAGCTTCTTGTGGTAGCAGAAGTGGGGGATGTAGGTGCCCGCCTTTTCGGCCGCATGCATCACCATGCTGCCTTCGGCGACCTCCACCTTCTGTCCGTCGAGGGTGATTTCGATCATGTAACTACGCGCTCCGCGCGTCCGTTCTCACCCTCTCCCCCTGGGAGAGGGCCGGGGTGAGGGCAAGGTTCGCGCTCTTTTTGTTCATGTCAGCCTCGGGCTCCAGCCGGCACCGGCTGCTTGTCGTCGGACGTGGGCAGCGTGGGCCGCGTGATCTTCGCCTCGAACTCGTGGCGGAAATGCTTGATCATGGCGCGCACCGGCATGGCGGCGGCGTCACCCAGCGCGCAGATGGTGCGGCCCTGGATGTTGTCGGCCACCGAATTCAGCAGGTCCAGGTCGTTCGGCTTGCCGTGGCCGTTCTGGATGCGGTCGATCACGCGCCACATCCAGCCGGTGCCTTCGCGGCAGGGCGTGCACTGCCCGCAGGACTCGTGCATGTAGAAGTAGGACAGGCGCAGCAGGCTCTCGACCATGTCGCGCGTCTCGTCCATCACGATGACGGCACCCGAGCCCAGCATGGAGCCCGCCTTGGCGATGGAGTCGTAGTCCATCGTGCACTCCATCATGATGTTGGCCGGCAGCACCGGAGCGGAGGAGCCGCCCGGAATCACCGCTTTGAGCTTGCGCCCGCCGCGCACCCCGCCGCACAACTCCAGCAGCTTGCTGAAGGGCGTGCCCAGCGGGATCTCGTAGTTGCCGGGCAGCTCCACGTCGCCGGACACCGAGAAGATCTTGGTGCCGCCGTTGTTGGGCTTGCCGCAATCGAGGTAGGCCTGGCCGCCGTTGCGGATGATCCAGGGCACCGCCGCGAAGGTCTCGGTGTTGTTGATGGTCGTGGGCTTGCCGTACAGGCCGAAGCTCGCGGGGAACGGCGGCTTGAAGCGCGGCTGCCCCTTCTTGCCTTCCAGCGACTCCAGCAGCGCGGTCTCTTCGCCGCAGATGTAGGCGCCGAAGCCGTGGAACGCGTGCAGCTGGAACGAGAAGTTCGAGCCGAGGATGTTGTTGCCCAGGAAGCCGGCGGCACGCGCCTCTTCCAGCGCTTCCTCGAAGCGCTCGTAGGTCTGGAAGATCTCGCCGTGGATGTAGTTGTAGCCCACGGTGATGCCCATCGCGTAGGCGGCGATGATCATCCCCTCGATGACGATGTGCGGGTTGAACTGCAGGATGTCGCGGTCCTTGCAGGTGCCCGGCTCGCCTTCGTCGGAGTTGCACACCAGGAACTTCTGGCCCGGGAACTGGCGGGGCATGAAGCTCCACTTCAGACCCGTGGGGAAGCCGGCGCCGCCGCGGCCGCGCAGCGCGCTTTCCTTGACGGTGGCGATCACCTGGTCCTGCGTCAGGCCTTCGGACAGGATCTTGCGCAGCGCCTTGTAGCCGTCGCGCGCCTCGTAGTCCTTCAGGCGCCAGTTGGTGCCGTCCAGGCCGGCGTAGATCTGCGGATTGATGTGGCGGTCGTGGAAGCAGGTCTGCACGCCGGTGGCCTGGAACTGCTCCAGCACTTGCTCGGCGTTCATCGTTGCGCCCCCTTGAGGCCTTCGATCAGCTGGTCCAGCTTGTCGTTGCTCATGAAACTGCACATCGTGCGGTCGTTCACCAGCATCACCGGCGAGTCGGCGCAGGCGCCCAGGCACTCGCTTTGCTGCAGCGTGAACAGGCCGTCGGGCGTGGTCTCGCCCATGGCGATGCCCAGCCTCTTTTCCAGGTGCTGCAGCGCCTTCTGGCCGTCGCGCAACTGGCAAGGCAGGTTGGTGCAGACGTTCAGCTTGTAGGTGCCCGGCTTGCGCTGGTTGTACATGTTGTAGAAGGTCGTGACCTCGTGCACGGCGATCTGCGGCATGCCCAGGTACTCGGCGATGTCCTGCTCGGCCTCCTGGCTCACGAAGCCCTGCTCCTGCTGCACGATGGCCAGGCAGGCCATCACGGCGGACTGCTTCTGGTCCGGCGGGTACTTCGCCACTTCGCGGTCGAAGCGGGCGCGGGTGACGTCAGATAGTGCCAATTCGGGCCTCCGTGGCTTTGTCCAGTGCCACCGCGGATCCGGCCTTGCCGGGCCGCTGGTGGCGCCCCCTCGGGGGGCAGGCGCCGCAGGCGCTTCGGGGGTGGGCCATCTTCATCGGTCGATTTCCCCGAACACGATGTCCATGGTTCCGATGATGGCCACCGCGTCGGCCAGCATGTGGCCGCGGGCCATCTCGTCCATCGCGGACAGGTGGGCGAAGCCGGGCGGACGGATCTTCAGGCGGTAGGGCTTGTTGGCGCCGTCGCTCACGATGTAGATGCCGAACTCGCCCTTGGGGTGCTCGACGGCGGCGTAGGCCTCGCCCTCGGGCACGCGCATGCCTTCGGAGAAGAGCTTGAAGTGGTGGATCAGCTCCTCCATGTTGGCCTTCATGCTCTCGCGGTCCGGCGGGGCCACCTTGTGGTTGTCGGTGATCACCGGGCCCGGGTTGGCGCGCAGCCAGGCCACGCACTGCTGGATGATGCGGTTGGCTTCGCGCATCTCGTGCACGCGCACCAGGTAGCGGTCGTAGCAGTCGCCGGTCTTGCCCACCGGGATGTCGAAATCCATCCGGTCGTACACCTCGTAGGGCTGCGTCTTGCGCAGGTCCCACGCGATGCCGGAGCCGCGCAGCATCGGGCCGGTGAAGCCCAGGTTGAGCGCGCGCTCGGGCGTGACCACGCCGATGCCCACCGTGCGCTGCTTCCAGATGCGGTTCTCGGTCAGCAGCGTCTCGTACTCGTCGACGTAGCCGGGGAAGCGCTTCGTGAAGCGCTCGATGAAGTCCAGCAGCGAACCCTGGCGCTCCTCGTTCATGCGGTCGATCTCGCGCTGGTTGCGCACCTTGCTCGCGCGGTACTGCGGCATGGATTCCGGCAGGTCGCGGTAGACGCCGCCCGGGCGGAAGTAGGCCGCGTGCATGCGCGCGCCGGAGACCGCCTCGTACATGTCGAAGATGTCTTCCCGCTCGCGGAAGCAGTAGATCAGCATGTTCATCGCGCCGCAGTCCAGGCCGTGCGCGCCCAGCCACATCAGGTGGTTCAGCAGGCGCGTGAGCTCGGAGAACATGACGCGGATGTACTGCGCCCGGATGGGCACGTCGACGCCGAGCAGCCGCTCCACCGCCAGGCAGTAGGCGTGCTCGTTGCACATCATCGAGACGTAGTCCAGGCGGTCCATGTACGGAAGCGTCTGGAGATAGGTGCGCGTCTCGGCCAGCTTCTCGGTCGCGCGGTGCAACAGGCCGATGTGCGGATCGGCGCGCTGCACCACTTCGCCGTCCAGCTCCAGCACCAGCCGCAACACGCCGTGCGCGGCGGGGTGCTGCGGGCCGAAGTTGAGGGTGTAGTTCTTGATTTCCGCCATGTCAGAAAACCTTCGCCGCGCAGGCGCGAGAGGCCACCTTGTTCGCCCTGCGCTCGGGTGCGCCCTGTGCGCCTGGGCGGTGCATGAATTGGATGGTCATCCCTGCAGCCCGCCGTAGTTGTCTTCGCGGATGATGCGCGGGGTGATCTCGCGCGGCTCGATCGTCACCGGCTGGTAGACCACGCGCTTCTTCTCGGCGTCGTAGATCATCTCGACGTGGCCGGAGATCGGGAAGTCCTTGCGGAAAGGGTGGCCGATGAAACCGTAGTCCGTGAGGATGCGGCGCAGGTCGATGTGGCCCAGGAACACGATGCCGTACAGGTCGAAGGCCTCGCGCTCGAACCAGTTCGCCGAGCTCCACAGCTCGTTGAGCGAAGCCACTTCGGGCAGGTCGTCGTCGGGCGCGAACACGCGCAGGCGCACGCGCTGGTTCAGGCTCACGGACAGCAGGTGCGAGACCACCGCATAGCGCGGACCGTCCCAGTCGCCCATCCGGTATTCCGAGTAGTCGACGCCGCACACGTCCAGCAGCTGCTCGAACTGGCAGGAAGGATGGTCACGCAGGATGCGCGCCGCTTCGAGGTAGTTCGCCGCGGTGACGATCACCGTCACTTCGCCGTGCTTGAGATCGATGCGCTTGGCCTTGTCGCCCAGCGCGGCAGCGATGGCATCGCGCACGCCCTCGGGAGCGGGCGAGACCGCCGCCAGGTTGCTTTCCATGCTCAAGCCCTCGCGATCGTTTGCGTGCGGCGGATCTTCTGCTGCAGCTGGATGATCCCGTACAGCAGCGCCTCGGCCGTCGGCGGGCAGCCGGGCACGTACACGTCCACGGGCACGATGCGGTCGCAGCCGCGCACCACGGAATAGCTGTAATGGTAATAGCCGCCGCCGTTGGCGCAGGTGCCCATCGAGAGCACCCAGCGCGGCTCCGCCATCTGGTCGTACACGCGGCGCAGCGCCGGGGCCATCTTGTTGCACAGCGTGCCGGCCACGATCATCAGGTCGGACTGGCGCGGGCTCGGGCGGAACAGCATGCCGAAGCGGTCGATGTCGTAGCGCGCGGCGCCCGCGTGCATCATCTCCACCGCGCAGCACGCCAGGCCGAACGTCATGGGCCACAGCGAGCCGGTCTTGGCCCAGTTGATGACCGTGTCGACGCTCGTCGTCACGACACCTTTTTCAAGAATGCCTTGGTTTGCCATGTCGGAACTTTCTTGGACCTATCGTGGGGCGCGCCGGGATCACTCCCAGTCGAGCGCGCCCTTCTTCCACTCGTAGACGAAGCCGACGACCAGGATGGCCAGGAAGATCATCATGGACCAGAAGCCCACGGGACCGATCTCCTTCAGCGCCACCGCCCAGGGAAACAGGAAGGCGATCTCCAGGTCGAACAGGATGAACAGGATCGCGACGAGGTAGTAGCGCACGTCGAACTTCATGCGCGCGTCCTCGAAGGCCTCGAAGCCGCATTCGTACGGCGCGTTCTTCGCGGCATCCGGCCGGGAGACACCCATCCCCTTGGAGATGGCCCAGCCCAGCGCCTGCGGGGCGATGCCGACGCCTACGCCGACGAGGATGAACAGGAGGACAGGGAGGTACTGGTCGAGGTTCATCGTGGCGGCGTGTCGGGTGCGTGGCCCGCCGGTGCGGTGCCCGGCAGGCTTTTATTTGGTGCCGACGGCGAGACTCGAACTCGCACAGCTTTCGCCACTACCCCCTCAAGATAGCGTGTCTACCAATTTCACCACGTCGGCTATCTGAACGTTCCGGACGACTGTGAGGGTCTGCGCCAAAGTTTGGTGCGCGCCATCCGGACAACCACTAAGTGTACTCCGAAACAGCCGCCCTACTGCTGTGCACGGCGCTGTTTCGCCAATGGGATCACTTGGTCGGAATCTGCGCCGCGCCCGAAGCGGGAGCGACCGGTGCCGTGGTGGCCGGCGTGGTCGCGGGACCTTGCGGCGCGGGCACGGTGGAAGCGCCGGCCGGGATCTGGTTGGCGGGGTTCGGACCGGAAACGGCGGACGCCGGCGCCGCGGGCGCGCTGGCCGGGGCCGTGCCCTCGAGGACGGAGCCGGAGCTGGCCGGACGCACGCTGTGGCTGAAATAGGCCAGCATCAGCGTGCAGGCGAAGAACACGGCCGCCAGGACGGCGGTGGTGCGCGACAGGAAGTTCGCGCTGCCACTGGCGCCGAACAGGCTGCCGGAGGCACCGCTGCCGAAGGCCGCGCCCATGTCCGCGCCCTTGCCGTGCTGGATCAGGATGAGGCCGATCATGCCCAGGGCCGTCAGGATCTGGACGACCAGGACGAGGGTCAGCAAGACGTTCATTCTTCAATCACTCCGTTGTTCTAATCGTGGGCCGCGCTCAGGAAGCGGCGGCGATGATCTGCAGGAAATCGGGGGCCTTCAGCGACGCGCCGCCGATGAGGCCGCCGTCGATGTCGGGCTGCGCCAGCAGGCTGGCGGCGTTGGCGGCATTCATGCTGCCGCCGTAGAGGATGTGCACGCGCTCGGCGTGCGCGCTGGCCGCAGCAAGCTGCTTGCGCAGCAAGGCATGGACCTGCTGGGCCTGTTCGGGCGTGGCGGTCTTGCCGGTGCCGATGGCCCACACGGGCTCGTAGGCGACGACGATCTCGCTGATGCAGTGGCCGTTGACGTGGATCACGGCGGCGAGCTGGCGCCTGACCACCTCCTCCGTCCGCCCCGCCTCGCGCTCGGCCAGCGTCTCGCCCACGCACACGATCGGCGTGATGCCGTGGGCCAGCGCCGTCTTCGCCTTCTCCGCCACCAGCGCATCGGTCTCGCCGTGGTACTGGCGGCGCTCGGAATGGCCGACGATGGCGTAGCGCACGCCGAACTCGCGCAGCATGGCGGCCGACACCTCGCCGGTGTAGGCGCCGGAAACCTGCGCCGACACGTCCTGCGCGCCCAGGTCCAGCTTGGAGCCGTGGCGCAGCATCTGCAGCTGCGCCAAGTACGGGGCCGGCACGCAGACGGCCACGTCGCACGCGGCCTCCTTCATTCCGGCCACCAACGAGCGCACGAGTGCGTCGTTGGCCTCGAGGTTGCCGTTCATCTTCCAGTTGCCGGCAATCAGCTTGCGCTTGGTCGTCATTGCGGGTTCACCAGGTCAGCACGATCTTGCCGACGTGCTGGTTGGATTCCATCAGGGCATGCGCCTTGGCCGCTTCCGCGGCCGGGAAGGTGCTGTGGATGACGGGCCGGATCTTCTTCGCCTCGATCAGGGGCCACACGTTCTTCCTCAGCGCGGCGGCGATCGCGGCCTTGAAGGCGACCGGCCGCGGACGCAGTGTCGAACCGGTGACGGTGATGCGCCGGCGCAGCACCAGGCCCGAGTTGAACTCGCTCTTGGTGCCGCCTTGCACCGCGATGATCACGATGCGGCCGTCTTCCGCGACGCACTTGACCTCGCGGTCCACGTAGCTGCCGGCGACCATGTCGAGGATCACGTCCACGCCCTTGCCGTCGGTGAGCTTCTTGGCTTCCTCGGAGAAGTCCTGGGTCCTGTAGTTGATCGCCGCGTCGGCGCCCAGCTTCAGGCAGGCCTGCACCTTGTCGTCGGAGCCGGCGGTGGCGATCACCTGGCCGGCGCCCATCGCCTTGGCCATCTGGATCGCCGTCACGCCGATGCCGCTGGTGCCGCCCTGGACCAGGAAGGACTCGCCCTTCTGCAGGCGGCCGCGGTCGAAGACGTTGCTCCAGACGGTGAAGAAGGTCTCGGGCAGCGAGGCGGCCTCGATGTCGCTCAGGCCCTGCGGCACCGGCAGGCACTGCGCCACCGGTGCGACGCAGAGCTCGGCGTAGCCGCCGCCGGCCACCAGCGCGCAGACCCGGTCTCCCTGCTTGAAACCGGCGGCCTTCATCGCCTCGGCGTCGCCGCCCGCGATGGTGCCCGCCACTTCCAGGCCGGGGATGTCCGAGGCGCCTGGCGGCACCGGGTAGTTGCCGGTGCGCTGCAGCACGTCGGGCCGGTTCACGCCGCTGGCGGTGACGCGGATCAGCACCTCGCCCGCGCCCGGCACCGGGTCGGGCCGCTCGCCGACGCGCAGCACTTCCGGCGCGCCGTACTGGGTGATTTCGATGGCTTTCATGATGGCGCTCGCTTGGCTCGCACGACCTCGCCGCTGCGCAACCGCGACGACTGCAATGACCGGGTCATGGCGTCATCGAGGCGCGCGGCGCCGGGCTCATTGCGTCATTGCTGCGGCTCGTTGCCGGTGTTGCCGACGTTGCCGTTTTCCTGCACGGGCGCCGGTTCGCGCTGCTCGCGCGGCTCGCGCTGTTCACGCGGCTCGCGGAACTCGCGCGGGGGACGGTCGCCACGATCACCGCGATCGCCGCGGTACTCGCCACGCGGGGGACGGTCGCCACGCGGTTCGCGCGGCTCGCGCTCGGGCATGCCTTCCGGACGGTCCGTCAGCGCCTTCATGGACAGCTTGACGCGGCCCTTGTCGTCGGTTTCCAGGACCTTGACCTTCACGACCTGGCCTTCGGACAGGTAGTCGGTGACCTTCTCCACGCGCTCGTGGGCGATCTGGCTGATGTGCAGCAGGCCGTCCTTGCCGGGCAGCAGGTTGATCAGCGCGCCGAAGTCCAGGATCTTGGTGACCGGGCCTTCGTAGACCTTGCCCACTTCCACTTCCGCCGTGATCTGCTCGATGCGCTTCTTCGCTTCGGCGGCCTTGTCGGCGTCGGTGGAGGCGATGGTGATGGTGCCGTCTTCCGCGATGTCGATCTGCGTGCCGGTCTCCTCGGTCAGCGCGCGGATCACGGCGCCGCCCTTGCCGATCACGTCGCGGATCTTCTCCGGGTTGATCTTCATCGTGTACAGGCGCGGCGCGAAGTCGGAGACCTCGGTCTTGGCCTGGCCCAGCGCTTCCTGCATCTTGCCCAGGATGTGCATGCGCGCTTCCTTGGCCTGTGCCAGGGCGACCTGCATGATCTCCTTGGTGATGCCCTGGATCTTGATGTCCATCTGCAGGGCGGTCACTCCGTTGACCGTGCCGGCCACCTTGAAGTCCATGTCGCCGAGGTGGTCCTCGTCGCCCAGGATGTCGGTCAGCACCGCGAAGCGGTTGCCTTCCTTGATCAGGCCCATGGCGATGCCGGCCACGTGGGCCTTCATCGGCACGCCGGCGTCCATCAGCGACAGGCAGCCGCCGCAGACGGAGGCCATCGAGGAGGAGCCGTTGGACTCGGTGATCTCGGAGACCACGCGCATCACGTAGGGGAACTCTTCCTTCGAGGGCAGCAGCGGGATCAGCGCCCGCTTGGCGAGGCGGCCGTGGCCGACTTCACGGCGCTTGGTGGAACCCATGCGGCCCGTCTCCCCGGTGGCGAAGGGAGGCATGTTGTAGTGGAACAGGAAGCGGTCCTGGTACTCGCCCATCAGCGCGTCGATGCGCTGCGCGTCCTGCTCGGTGCCCAGCGTGGACACGACCAGGGCCTGCGTCTCGCCGCGCGTGAACAGCGCCGAGCCGTGGGTGCGGGGCAGCACGCCGGTGCGGATCTCGATGGGGCGCACGGTACGCGTGTCCCGGCCGTCGATGCGGGGCTCGCCCGAGAGGATCTGGCTGCGCACGATGCGCGCTTCGATCTCGAACAGCAGGTTGTCGACCTTGATCGGGTCGAAGTCGCCGCCCTGCTCCTTGAGCGAAGCGTGCACCGAAGCGGTGGCGTCACGCAGGGCCTGGGTGCGCGCCTGCTTGGATCGGATCTGGTAGGCCGCGCGGAATTTCTCCTCGGCCAGCTCGGTCACGCGGGCGATGAAGGCTTCGTCCTTGGCGGGCGCCTGCCAGTCCCACACGGGCTTGCCGGCTTCGCGCACCAGTTCGTGGATGGCGTTGATCGCGATGTTGCCCTGCTCGTGGCCGAACACCACGGCGCCCAGCATGATCTCTTCGGACAGCTGCTGCGCCTCGGACTCCACCATCAGCACGGCGGCTTCGGTGCCGGCGACGATCAGGTCGAGGTCGGACATCTTGCGGGCGGTCTGGCCCGGGTTCAGCACGTACTCGCCATTGACGTAGCCCACGCGCGCGGCGCCGATCGGGCCGGCGAACGGGATGCCGGAGATCGACAGCGCGGCGGACACGCCGATCATGGCGGCGATGTCGGCGTCGACTTCGGGGTTGAGCGACACGGTGTGGATCACCACGTGCACTTCGTTGTAGAAGCCTTCGGGGAACAGCGGGCGGATCGGGCGGTCGATCAGGCGGCTGGTCAGCGTCTCGTGTTCGGAGGGCTTGGCTTCACGCTTGAAGAAGCTGCCGGGGATCTTGCCGGCGGCGTAGGTCTTCTCGATGTAGTCGACGGTCAGGGGGAAGAAGTCCTGCCCCGGCTTGGAGGTCTTCGAAGCGACGACGGTGGCCAGCACCACGGTGCCCTCGATGTCCACCAGCACAGCGCCGCCGGCCTGGCGGGCGATCTCGCCGGTTTCCATCGTGACGGTGTGGCTACCCCATTGGAACGACTTGGTGACCTTGTTGAAGATGCTCATGGCATGTCCTCTTTCTGCTCTGGGTTGGCCGGAGCGTGGGGCCGAACACGATGCCATTCCTGCGGGGCTCGGGAGGCCGAGCCCCCCAGGAATGACACAGCGCGTATCCGGTCCGCGTGCTCCGAAGTAAAAAACGCCTGAGCCAGTTGCTAGAACCGTCTCAGGCGTTCGTCAGGCGGGGCTGCTTACTTGCGCAGGCCCAGCTTGCCGATCAGGGCCGTGTAGCGCTCGGCGTCCTTGTCCTTCAGGTAGGCGAGCAGGCTCTTGCGGCGGTTCACCATGCGCAGCAGGCCGCGGCGGCCGTGGTGGTCCTTGGCGTGCGTCTTGAAGTGCGGGGTGAGTTCGTTGATGCGGGCGGTCAGGAGGGCGACTTGCACTTCCGGGCTGCCGGTGTCGTTCGTGCCGCGCGCGTTGGCGGCCACGATCTCTGCCTTGTTGAGGGCGGTCATGGTGTATTCCTTGAAAATTGTTGACTTGCGAGGGGCTGCCGGAATTGCGGCCCCACGTGCGCTCTGCGGATGCAGAACCCAGGGATTATAGCGGACGGACCCGGCGAGCCCGGGCAAGGGCTATTTGGCGAGCCAGGTGGCCAGGCGGTCCACGCCCTGCCTCAGCCGCGCCAGGTCCCTGGAGGCGAAACACCAGCGCAGCCAGCCCTGGGCTTCCGGCGCGAAGGCGTTGCCGGGCGCCAGGCCGATGCCGGCTTCGGCCACCAGGCGCTTGGCCAGCGCCAGCGAGTCGTCGAAACCGTCCAGCTTGAAGAAGGCGTACATGCCGCCCCTGGCCGGACTCAGCTCCACCCGCGGGATGGCCTGCAGCAGCGGCACCAGGGTGTCGCGGCAGTTCTTCAGGTGGGCGACGACGCGCGGCGTGACCTCGTCCGTGCGGCGCATCGCCTCCACGGCTGCCCGCTGCGTGAACACGCTGGCACAGGAGGTGTTGAACTCGATCAGCTTGCCCATGTGGTGCGTCATCGCCGGCGGCATCACCAGCCAGCCGAGACGCCAGCCCGTCATGAGAAAACTCTTGGAAAAACTGTGCGCCACGATCAGGCGGTCATCCGGCGTGGCGAGGTCCAGGAAACTGGGCGCGCAGCCGTTGGCCGTGGGCTCGAAGTACAGGCGCTCGTAGACTTCGTCGGCCAGGATCCAGGTGCCCGTCCTGCGGCAATGCGCCAGGATGGCCGCCTGCTCGTCGCGCGAAAGCGTCCAGCCCGTGGGATTGTTCGGCGCATTGACGATCAGCAGGCGGGTGGCGGGCGTGATCGCGTCCAGCAGTCCGGGCAGGTCCAGCGTCCAAGCGCCGTCCCGGGGCTGCAGCGACACGCGCTTGAGCCTGGCGCCCATGATCAGCGCCTGCGCGGTCAGGTTGGGCCAGACGGGCGTCACCGCCACCACCTCGTCGCCGGCGTCCACCACGGCCTGGCACGCCAGCATCAGTGCGTTGACGCCGCCCGACGTGACCGCGATGCGCTCGGTGCCGATCGCCCCATGCAGCTTGGAGGCGTACGCGGCGATCGTCTCGCGCAGCTCCGGCAGGCCCAGGTTGTGCGCGTAGAAGGTCTCGCCCTTCTGCAAGGAGGCAATGGCGGCCTCCCGGATGAAATCCGGCGTGACCTCGTCGCTCTCGCCGAACCAGAACGGCAGCACGTCGCCGCGCCCCATGCCGGCGTTGGCCACTTCACGGATCTTGGATTCTTCGAGGTCGAGGACGGTCTGGCGCATGGGGCGATTGTGGAGGAAGAAGAAAAACCCAACAGCCGCACGCAAAAGACGCGCGCGCCTGCCGCGCCCGCCGCGCCCGCCTCACCCCGGCCGCACCATCCTGCACGCATGCGACATTTCGACCTTGGGCGGGGTGAACTGGCGGATCACGCGAAAGCCGTAGCCCGAGCCTTCCACGTCGAACTGCACGCCCGGCGTGCCCTGGCGGTCCATCAGGCCCACCACCAGCGGCTGCTGGAACTGGTGGTCGGCGGCGCGCATGCGGCCGCCCCATCCCACGAAGCGCACGTCCACCGTCTCCAGAGCGCGCGCCAGCGGCACCGCATCGGCCGTGCCCGCCTTCTCGATCGCCTGCGCCAGCGCCTCGACCATCAGCTGCATGCGCATGTGCACGTAGTCGTCGGCGGGCTTGGGATAGCGCGCGCGGAAGGCGCGGTAGAAGTCCTCGCTCGGCTTGGCCGGCACGTTGGGCAGCCAGTCGGCCACCGCCAGCACCTTGCCGATGCCGGCCTCGCCCATGGCGGCGGGGGCGCCCAGGGCGTTGCCGTAGAAGGTGTAGAAGCGGCCGTCGAAGCCGGCCTCGCGCGCCGCCTTCACCAGCAACGTGAGGTCGTTGCTGAAGTTGCCCGTGATCACCGCATCGGCGCCGCTTGCCTGGATCTTCGCCGCGTACGGGGCGAAGTCCTTGATCTTCAGCAGCGGGTGCAACTCCTCGGCGACGACCTTCACGTCGGGCCGCTGCAAGGCGAGCTGGCGCCTGGCCTCGCGCTGCACCGCCTGGCCGAAGCTGTAGTCGGGGTTCATCAGGTACACGGACTTGACGCCGGCATCCTCCTTGAGCACCGACATGAGCGCCGCCATGCGCATGTCCGCATGGGCGTCGAAGCGGAAGTGCCAGAAGCTGCACTTCTCGTTGGTGAGGATGGGGTCGACGGCCGAGTAGTTGAGGAACACCACGCGCTGGTCGGGCACGCGCTCGTTGTGGCGCTCGATCGCCTCGATCAGCGCCGCGGCGACGGCGGAGGAATTGCCCTGCAGGATCACGCGCGCGCCCTGGTCGATCGCCGAACGCAGGACGGACAGCGCCTCCTCGATCTGTCCCTTGCTGTCGAAGCGATCGAGCTGCAGCAGGCGCTGGCCGTCGCGCGTGCGCACGCCGCCGCGCTGGTTGACGCGCTCCACCGCCCACACCAGGTTGCGGTAGACGGCCTCGCCGCCGTTGGCGTTGCCGCCGGAAAGGCCCTCGATCATCGCGACCTTGATGGCGGGCGCGGCCGGTTGGGCGATCGCGAACGCGGGCGCAAATGCAGACGCCGCCAGCGATTTCAAGACGGCACGACGCGATTTTTTCAGCACAGGAGATCCTTGAAAAGCCGAGCCCCGTGCGCAGATGGTGACCAGGCGGCGATCGATGCGAGAGCCGCGCAGTTTAAGGGGACCGCGGATACGTACTGTGCCGCACCCCACCCTTCTTCCACCAGGAGATCCCGATGTTCTTCGCCCCCGCCCTCCGCACCCGCGCCTACGTTCCGGCGCGTTCCTTCGACCGCTCCTTCGAGCGCTTCCTCAACGACTCCTTCGTCGGCGCCGGCAACGGCCTGAAGGTGGAACAGAACGAGGAGGCCTGGACCCTGTCGCTGGACGTGCCCGGCGTCACCCGCGAGCAGCTGTCCATCGACGTCGACGGCACCGTGGTCCGCGTGAGCACCGCCAAGGACGCCGCGCGCCACTACCAGGCCGCCTACGAGCTGCCGGCCGAAATCGATGCCGAAGCCACCAGCGCCAAGCTGGAAAACGGCGTGCTGACGCTGACGCTCGGCAAGAAGAAGCCGGTCGTGACCTCGCGCCAGATCGCGGTCAACTAAGGTCCTTCCCGCGCAGGCGGGAACCCGCAGCGTTTGGACAAGGCGGCCCGCGGGGCCGCTTTTCCTTTGTCTGGCAGTCCCGGGTCCGCGCCTGCGCGCGGATGGCGGCGTTCACTCACAGCGCGGCAACGCCCTGTCGGCGCTGCGCCTGCGTCTTGCCTCCATAGCCCCAATCCGTTGCGGCCACCTCCTGCACGACGACGTAGCTCGCCTCGGCCAGCGGCCCGAGTTGCTGCCAAAGCTCCTCGTACGCGGCGCGCACGAAGGCCTGCTTCTCCTCGGCCGTGTTGGTCCCGGCCGTGACGCGGATCTCCAGCAAGGCCGTCGCCTGGCCGGCGGTGCGGCCGGCGATGAACCAGCGCCCCGGCCAGAGTTCCTCGACGATCACGGCGGTCACATCCTGCCGCTTGCCCAGCACGTGGGTGGACAGCTCCGTCAGCCGGCGCGCCAGCACCTGCAGGCGCTCGGCGGGTTGCGGCGGAGTGATCTTCAGTTGCAGCGTGGGCATGGTTCAGGCCTCCGGTTGGACAGGGTCGCGGCGGTGCGCAAGGCGCTGCACCGCCGCACGCAATGCCCGTGCGAACGCCGCGAAGAAGGCATCGAGAGCTTCCTTGCGCAGGGCGTGCGCGCGCAGTTCGGCGTTTTCCATGCGGCGGGCGAAATCCTCGGTGTGGCGGTAGTCCATGGCGCTCTCCTGTGGGATGCCTGCACTCTAGGAAAGCGCCCGCCCCGGCGAAACGGCCCGCGCCGCAAATCGCTTTTGCACCGGCTGCAAGGCCAGCGCCCGGCCGCTACCATGCGGCCCCATGCGCAACCTGCAGTTCGACGAGATGGCGCTCAACGCGCGGGTGGCCCAGCTCGGGTCGCTGTCGGCGGTCGCCCGCGAGCGCGACGTGCCCGTGAGCCAGGTGTCGCGCACGCTGGCGCGGCTGGAAAAAGCCTGCGGCGCGCGCCTGATGAACCGCTCGACGCACGGCCTGTCGCTCACCGAGGAGGGCCGCACCTTCCTGGAATACAGCCGGCGCGCGCTCGACACGATGGAGGAGCTCGAAGGCGCCTTCGCCGAGCACGCCGGCGAGCCGAGCGGCCTGGTGCGCGTGGCGGCCAGCACGGTCGTTGCGCAATACCAGCTCGTGCCCAGCCTCGAAGGCCTCGCGCAGCGGCATCCGCGCCTGCAGATCGAGCTGGAAGTGGGCGACCGGCTCCTGGACATGACGCGCGAAGGCATCGACATCGCCATCCGCACGCCGGGCAGCCTGCCCGAGACGGTGGTGGCGCGCCAGATCGGCACGCTGGGGCGGGCGTTGTATGCCGCGCCCGCTTACGCGAAGGCGCACGGCCTACCCGCGCGGCCGGAAGAACTCTCGGCCCACACCCTGGTGACCAACAGCGCGGTGACCGTGCTCAACGACTGGCCCTTCCGCGTCGAGGGCGAGCCCTGGATCTATCCGGCCGAAGGGAAATGGCGCGCGAACGACACGAACATGGCCGCGGCGATGGTGCTGCAAGGCCTGGGCATCGGCCGGCTTGCCACGCTGGTGGGCGAGGTGCTGGTCGCGCAGGGCCTGCTCGTTCCGGTGCTGCCGCAGTGGGTCGACCTGCGCCCGGTGCCGGTGTACGCCGTGACCGGGGGGACGCGGCACCGGCTGCCGAAGATCAGGGCCTGCCTGGAGTACTGGACGCAGTGGTTCGCGAGGGGCTGAGCGAACCGCACCGCTCACGTCGGCTTGCGCGCCACCAGCCCGATCACCGCCGAATGCCCTTTGTGGCCGGACCCTTCGGCGAGATCCGTCTCGTATTCGCGCAGGTCCAGGATCTCCATGCCGCGGAAGGCGTCGTGCAGGAGCTCGGGGGTGTACATGTGCGCGACCAACGGCGGCCCGCCGGTGCGGAACTCCAGCTGCTTGGGCGCGTAGCCTTGCAGCACCAGCAGGCCGCCCGGCTGGAGGCAGCGCACCATGCCTTCGAAGATGCGCGCGCGCAGCGCCGGGTCGGCGAACTGGATGAAGATGGCAATGACGCCGTCGTACAGCCCCTTGGGCCACTGCAGCTGGGCGACGTCGGCCACCGCGAAGTTCACCTTCACGCCGGTGATGCGGGCGAAGTCACGCGCCTTGCGCACGCCAACCTCGGAGATGTCGAACGCGTCCACGGTCAGCCCCTGCTGCGCGAGCCAGACGCTGTTGCGCCCCTCGCCGTCGGCGACGCACAGCACGCGCTGGCCCGCCACCCACAGGTGGACGTGCTCGTGCAGCCAGGCGTTCGGCTCGGTGCCGAACAGGTAGCCGGGTTCCGAAAAGCGCCGGTTCCAGGTGCCGGCCGGGTCCTCGAACGCGGGCGGGTGTCCGTGCGGGTCGCTCATGCCTTCATGTTAGGCACGGCGACCGGCGGCATCCTTGCGGGAAACCCTTCCGTGCTCAGGCGCTCGCCAGCGCTTCCAGCGGCCAGCGCGGCTTCACGTCGAAGGCGTAGCTGGCCGTGGCCTGCTGCACCCCCGCCTGCAGGCGCATGGCGGCCGCCAGGGCGATCATCGCGCCGTTGTCGGTGCACAGGGACAGCTCGGGATAGTGCACGCGCACCCCGCGCTTGCCGCAGGCTGCGTCCAGCTGCGCGCGCAGGCGCCGGTTGGCGCCCACGCCGCCCGCGACCACGATGCGGTCGAGGCCGCTGCGGTCGAGCGCGGCCAGCGATTTCTTCACCAGGACCTCGACAATGGCAGCCTCCGTCGACGCCGCGAGGTCGGCCTTGCGCGGCTCCAGCCCTGCACCGAGCTTGTGCACCTGGGTGAGCACGGCGGTCTTCAGGCCGGCGAAGGAAAAGTCCAGGTCGCCGCTGTGCAGCAGGGGGCGCGGCAGCTTGAAAGCCGCCGGGTCGCCCTGCTCGGCCAGTTTCGAGAGCGCCGGCCCGCCGGGGTAGCCCAGCCCGAGCAGCTTGGCCGATTTGTCGAAGGCCTCGCCGGCAGCATCGTCGATGGTCTCGCCCAGCAGCGTGTAGCGGCCGACGCCGTCCACCTGCATCAGCTGGGTGTGGCCGCCCGACACCAGCAGCGCGATGAAGGGAAACGCGGGCGGGTCCTGGCTGAGGAAAGGCGACAGCAGGTGGCCTTCGAGGTGGTGCACGCCCAGCACCGGCTTGCCCAGGGCCGCGCCCAGCGCGCAGGCGACGCCGGCGCCCACCAGCAGCGCGCCGGCAAGCCCGGGACCCCGCGTGTACGCGACCACGTCGACGTCGGCCAGCGCGCAGCCGGAAGCGGCCAGCACCTGTTCGGCCAGCGGCAGCACGCGGCGGATGTGGTCCCGGCTGGCCAGCTCCGGCACCACGCCGCCGTAGGCCTGGTGCATCGCGACCTGGCTGTGCAGCGCGTGCGCGCGCAGCACCGGGACCGCCGTCCCGCCGGCCTCGACCAGGGCCACGCCGGTCTCGTCGCAGGACGACTCGATTCCCAGAACGATCATGCGGCAGTGTAGCGGCCACCTCTTTTCCCTGGCCGCGGCACGCTTGTTGCTGGAGGGACCGGGTGAAATCCGGCTCCACCTTCCTGCTTGCCGCCCGCCAGTGCGAGATCGCCGAACTGGAGGAACTCGCCCGCACCGGCGAGCTGGTGGGCGCCATCGGCCGCTTCGTCCATGCGCTGCAGCGTGAACGCGGCCTGTCCAACATCTTCCTGGGCTCGCAGGGACGCCGCTTCACCGAGCAGCGGCGGCAGCAGGTGGCCGAGTGCGCCGAAGCGGAGGCCCAGGTACGCAGCCTGCTCGAGCGGCTGGACACGGACTCCGCGCAGGCGCGCAATGGCGCGCGCCTCTTCAGCCGGGTGGCCGTGGTGCTGCACGGCCTGGACGGCCTGCCTGCCCTGCGCGAACGCGTCGCGGGCCAGCTCGTGTCCGCGCGTGAGGCGACCGCGGCGTTCAGCAAGCTGCTGGCCGGGCTGCTCGCGGTGGTGTTCGAGGCGGCGGACAGCGCGTCCGACCCGCAGGTCTCGCGCGCCCTCGTCGCGCTGTTCAATTTCATGCAAGGCAAGGAGTTCGCCGGCCAGGAGCGCGCGCTCGGCGCGAGCCTGTTCGCCGCGGGCACGATCGACCTGGCCGGCCAGCAGCAATGGCGGCACCTGGTCGATGCGCAGCAGGCCTGCTTCCAGGTCTTTGCCGATTTCTCCGATCCCGAGGTGCTGCGCACCGACCAGGCGAGCCGCGAGCCTGGCGTGGCGGCGCAAGTGGAGCGGCTGCGCCGCATCGGCTGCACCGGCCACCCGGGCGCCGTGGACACCGGCCTGAGCACCGAGTGGTACGGCTGGTCCACCTCCCGCATCGATGCCATGCGCGGCGTCGAGGAGGTGCTGGCTGCGCACCTGCGGCACCTGTGCGAAACGCGCATCGCGCAGGCGCGCACGGAGCTGCGCGACCAGCGCGCCCTGCTGCACTCGCTCGCCCGGGAGGAAGCGTATTCCCGCGCGGACGGCCAGCTCCCCGTGGGCCCGCAACTGGAGCGATCGATGCTCGCCCTGGTGCAGGAGCAGTCGCGGCGCCTGCAGGCCATGGGCGACGAACTCGACGCCGTGCGCGCGTCGCTCAAGGAACGCAAGCTGGTGGAGCGCGCCAAGGGCCTGCTGATGGCGCATCGCGCGATGAGCGAGGACGAGGCGTACAAGGCCTTGCGCCAGCTGGCGATGAACCAGGGCCGGCGGCTGGCCGACGTGGCCGAAGCGGTGCTGTCGCTCGCCGAGGTGCTGCCTGCCGGGCGCTAGTGCACTGTTGCAGTGCACAAAAGCTGGCACGGTCCCTGCATTCCCCAACGTCAACGGGCGCCAACGACGGCGCGCGAACGATCCGACACCAGGACAACGGCGTCCATCCCTTGCGTGCCCCGCGCACGCAATGCGATGGCCGCCGTTTGTTTTTTTCCCTCGCACACCAGGAGCGCACGATGCAAAGCAACACCAACAAGGTCTCCCGCCGGACCGTCCTGCAGGGCGCGGCCGCGCTCGGCGGCGCCGGCCTCGCGGCCGGCTTCGCGGGCGTCGCCATGGCGCAAGGCACGGCCCCGGAAACGCGCGCGGCCAAGCTGGGCTTCATCGCGCTCACCGACGCCGCGCCCCTGTTCGTCGCCGACGAGAAAGGCTTCTTCAAGAAGCACGGCATGACCGAGGTGGAAGTGCTCAAGCAATCCTCCTGGGGCGCGACGCGCGACAACCTGGTGCTCGGCTCGAAGAGCAACGGCATCGACGGCGCCCACATCCTGACGCCCATGCCCTACCTGATCTCCACCGGCGCGGTCACGGCCAACAACGTGCCGGTGCCGATCAACATCCTGGCGCGCCTGAACCTCGGCGGCCAGGGCATCTCGGTGGCCAACGAGTACAAGGACCTGAAGATCGGCGTCGACACCAAGGCCTTCAGGAAGGCGCTGCTGGACAAGCGGCTGAAGACCGGCAAGCCGGTGAACGCCGCCATGACCTTCCCCGGCGGCACCCACGACCTGTGGATCCGCTACTGGATGGCCGCCGGCGGCGTCGACCCCACGCGCGACATCAACACCATCGTGGTGCCTCCAGCGCAGATGGTGGCCAACATGAAGGTGGGCAGCATGGACACCTTCTGCGTGTGCGAGCCCTGGAACCTTCAGCTGATCCACCAGAAGATCGGCTACACGGCGCTCACCACCAGCGAACTGTGGATGAACCACCCGGAGAAGGCGTTCGCGATGCGCGCCGACTACGTGCAGGCCAACCCCAACGCCACCAAGGCGCTGCTCAAGGCCGTGATGGAAGCCCAGATGTGGTGCGAGGACCCGAAGAACCGCGCCGAGGTGGCCGAGATCTGCTCGCGCCGCCGCTGGATCAGCGCGCCGGTGGAAGACATCGTCGAGCGCATCAAGGGCAACTTCGACTACGGCACCGGCCGCGTCGAGAACAACAGCAAGTTCCAGATGCGCTACTGGGCCGACCAGGCCAGCTACCCCTTCCAGTCGCATGACCTGTGGTTCCTCACCGAGAACCAGCGCTGGGGCTACCTGCCGCCCAACCTGGACACCAAGGCGCTGATCGCCAAGGTCAACCGCGAGGACCTCTGGCGCGCCGCCGCCAAGGAGCTGGGCGTGGCCGCCAAGGACATCCCCGCCTCCACCTCGCGCGGCGTGGAGAAGTTCTTCGACGGCAAGGTGTTCGACCCGGCCAACCCGAAGAAGTACCTCGACTCGCTCGAGATCAAGACCCTCAAGGCCGCGTGAGCACGCCCATGACCGACATCGTCGAATCGATCCCGGTGGCGCGTCCTGCCGCGCCCGGCCTGCTGCAGGCGTGGGGCAAGTCCGCCGCGCATGGCTTTCTCACCTACGTGCTGCCGCCGCTGGTGATCATCGGCTTCCTGGTGCTGGTGTGGCAGGTGCTGGGTTCGCGCCCCGGCGCCGCCCTGCCCGCCCCCAGCAAGGTGATCCAGGACACCTGGGAGCTGATCGCCCACCCCTGGTACGACCGCGGCGGCAACGACGTGGGCATCGCCTGGCAGCTCCTCGCCAGCCTCAAGCGCGTGGCCTACGGCTACTCGCTGGCCGCGATCGCGGGCGTGAGCCTGGGCGTGCTGGTGGGCCAGTCGACCTGGGCGCTGCGCGGCCTGGACCCGCTGTTCCAGGTGCTGCGCACCGTGCCGCCGCTGGCCTGGCTGCCGATCTCGCTGGCGGGCTTCCGCGACGGCAGCCCCTCGGCGATCTTCGTCATCTTCATCACCTCGATCTGGCCGATCATCATCAACACCTCGATCGGCATCCGCAACATCCCCGAGGACTACCGCAACGTCGCCAGGGTGATCCGCCTCAACGGCTTCGAGTACTTCGGCAAGATCATGCTGCCGGCCGCGGCGCCCTTCATCTTCTCGGGGCTGCGCATCGGCGTGGGCCTGTCCTGGCTGGCGATCATCGCCGCCGAGATGCTGATCGGCGGCGTGGGCATCGGCTTCTTCATCTGGGATGCGTGGAACTCCTCGCGCATCAGCGACATCATCCTGGCGCTCGTCTACGTCGGCCTCGTGGGCTTCGCGCTGGACCGCATCGTCGCCTTCATCGGCCGCAAGGTCACCCGCGGCACGTCGGCCGCCTGAGGACGCACCATGAGCAACGCCTACCTTTCGCTGTCGCAGGTCGACATGACCTTTCCCGGCCCCAACGGCGGCAGCCCCGTGCTGAAGGGCATCAGCCTCGACGTGCAACGCGGCGAGTACATCTCGCTGATCGGCCACTCCGGCTGCGGCAAGTCCACGGTGCTGAACATCGTGGCCGGCCTGCTGGAGGCCAGCTCGGGCGGCGTGATCGTGGACGGCCGCGAGGTGAACGCGCCCGGGCCGGACCGCGCGGTGGTGTTCCAGAACCATTCGCTGCTGCCCTGGCTGACGGTCTACCAGAACGTGGAGATCGCCGTCGACAAGATCTTCGGCGCCACGCGCTCGGCGTCCGAGCGCCGGGAGTGGATCCTGCACAACCTGGCCATGGTCAACATGTCGCACGCGCTGGACTGCCTGCCCTCGCAGATCTCCGGCGGCATGAAGCAGCGCGTGGGCATCGCCCGGGCGCTGGCCATGGAGCCCAAGGTGCTGCTGCTGGACGAACCCTTCGGCGCGCTCGATGCCCTGACGCGCGCGCACCTGCAGGACGAGGTGATCCGCATCCAGTCCGAGCTGGGCAACACGGTGATGATGATCACCCACGACGTGGACGAAGCGGTGCTGATGTCCGACCGCGTGGTGATGATGACCAACGGCCCGGCCGCCACGGTGGGCCAAGTCCTGGAGGTGCCGCTGCAACGCCCGCGCGACCGCATCGCCCTGGCCGAGGACAAGGTCTACAACCACTGCCGCCAGGAGATCCTGTCGTTCCTGTACGCGAAGCAGCGCAAGGTGGAGCCGATCTCCGCGCGCACCTCGGCCTCGTTCACGCGCAAGGAGAAGGCGGTCGCGTGACAGGTGCGCGCGGCGGCGCGGCCGGGCGGGTAGAACCTCACCCCCCCACCAGCACCTCCACGCTGTGCTGGTAGGCCTGCGTCAGCCGGTCGAACACCTCCAGCAACTCCTCGCTGGCCGCGGCCAGCTTCATGCGGCCGGCGGACTGCGAGGCGCCGGGCACGGCGGCTTGCAGCGCCTGCCACGCGGCTTCGCCCTGATCCAGCAGGGCGCGGATCTGCGGCGTGGACAGCGGCGCCTGCCGCAACGCGGCCAGCCCCTGTTCGAACTCTGTCGCCGCCGTCGCCTGGCCCGCGGCATCCCCCAGCAGCGCCAGCTTGGCCATGCGCTGCGACAGCATGCGCTGGCGGCCGGCCACGTTCACCACGTGCACCTGCGGCGCGATGCCCGAAGCCTCCAGCGCGCGCACCAGCGCATCCGCCTGGGACAGCACGGCCTCCGCGGCGGCATCGATCGCTGCCAGCTGCGACACCCTGGCCGGCGCGTCCAGCAACTGGCGCAGCGCCTTCCAGCCCACGCGCGCCGCTCCCACCAGATCGCCGTAGCTCGCCGGCGAAAGCCCCGCCTCCAGCGCCGCGAGGTTGTCCTCCACCCGCTGCACCGACTCGTTCATCAGCAGCGTCGCCGCCGCGCCGTCGGTGCCGCTGCAGGCCAGCGCGTAGAGCTTCACCAGCCGCTGCGACAGCATGCGCTGCTGGCCCGCGCGGTTGGTGGCCTCGGCGATGCGGGCCGCGGCGATCACGTCCTTCGAGAGCTGGCCCACCTTGCGGTTGGCCTGCATGGAGGCGTTGCGCAGCAGCCGGAAGGCGTCCTCCTCGCTCACCTGCTGCGCCCGCATGAGGATGCCCTTGGCCTGGTCCAGCCACTTGCGCTCGTCCAGCTTCTCTCCCAGCTGCGCCACCTGCGCGCGCAACGCGCGCTCCTGGCGCTCGCGCAGCTGTGCCAGGTGCACGAGCGGGCGCAGCCTCTGCGGCGCATAGCCTTGCACCACCCAGGCGTGCACGCCCGCGGCCAGTGCGTGCTCCATGCACTCTGCGGCCGCGTCCTGGGTGAAGAACAGCACCGGGATCGCCTGCTGGGCCTGCAGCGTGGCAACCGACTGCAACAGCTCCGCGCTGGGGCTCGCCGCCCAGCAAACGAGCACGTCGGGCTGCGCTTGCAGCGTCGCGCGCACCAGCTGGGCGCAATCGCCTTCGCCGCGCACCTCGAAACCGGCGGCGGCGAAGTCCGCGGCGAGCGCCGGTGCACCGGGATCGGGCGTGGTCAGGAGCAGGACGGAGGTCATGGGAGCGCGCAAGCATAGTGCAAGCCTGCTGGCACGCAGGTTGCAAGGAACAGGCCATCGGGTGTGACGACGCACCCGGGCCGTGCACCGTACCGCCGGCCGTGCGCACAACGCCGTGTGCTGACCTGTACTCGATTTTTCGTGGCGCGCCCGTGCGCGCCGGGGTCCAGACACACGATGCGCGCGTTCCACCACTTCCTCAAGTCCGGCCATTCGCCCACGCTGTTCGCGGCGTTCTTCTACTTCGCCTTCTCCTGTGCGATCTGGGTGCTCAACGGCGCGATGGCGCCCTTCATCCGCGAGGCCTACCAGCTCACCGCCGCCCAGCAGGGCCTGATGCTGTCCATCCCCATCGTCGCCGGCGCGCTGATGCGCTTCCCGCTCGGCGTGCTGGCCCAGTACATCGGCCGCAAGAACGCAACGCTGGTGGAGATGGCCCTGATCGCGGTGGCGATGGTTTTCGGCCTGTTCTTCGTGCACAGCTTCGGCGACCTGCTGGCCATGGGCGTGCTGCTCGGGATCGCAGGCGCGAGCTTCGGCGTGGCGCTGTCGCTCGGCTCGGGCTCCTTCCCGGCGAAGCACAAGGGCCTGGCGATGGGCATCGTCGGCGCCGGCAACGTCGGCACGGCGGTCTCCGTGCTGCTGGCGCCGCCGCTGGCGCAGTGGCTGGGCTGGCAGGCCGTCTACGGCGTGGCCGCCGTGGCCATCCTCGCGCCCATGGTCGTGATGGTCCTTTGCGCGCGCGAGCCGGCCGACGTGAACAGGCACGCCAGCCTGCGCGACCACGTCGCCTGCCTGTTCGAAACCGACGGCTGGGTGTTCAGCGTGATCTACGCCATCACCTTCGGCGGCTTCATCGGCCTCACCAGCTTCCTGCCCTCCTATTACTTCGAGCAGTTCGGCGTGAGCAAGGTGCAGGCAGGACAGCTCACCATGCTGGCCGCCTTCATGGGCGCCGCGCTGCGCGTGTGCGGCGGCTGGCTGTCGGACCGCTGGGGCGGCATCAACACCTTGACGCTGGTGCTGGCGGTGGTGACCGCGAGCCTGGTGCTGGTCGGCTTCGCCGACGGCTCGCTGCTGCTCACCACGCTGCTGATGATGCTGTGCTTCGCGGCGCTGGGCGCGGGCAACGGCGCCCTGTTCCAGCTGGTGCCCTTGCGCTGGCCGGCCGCCACGGCGGTGGCCGGTTCCATGATCGGCGAGATCGGCGCGCTGGGCGGCGGACTGGTCCCCAGTTCCATGGGCCTGTCCAGGCAATACCTGGGCAGCTACAGCTGGGGCTTCCTGCTGTTCGCGGCCCTGGCCCTCGTCGTGCTGGCGCTGTTGCGCGTCATGCAGGCGGGCTGGACGCGCCGGTGGGTCGGCCAGGGCGGCCGCGCCCGCGTCGCCTCCGCCTCCGGTGCCACCGGCTGGCCTTCGGGGCGCCCGCATCCGCAACCGCTCAACCACGCCTCGCAGGAGTAAAGCATGAAGAAGATCAAACTGGTGATGGTCGGCAACGGGATGGCCGGCGTGCGCACCCTCGAGGAGCTGCTCAAGATCCAGCCGGAGCTGTACGACATCGCCGTCTTCGGCGCCGAGCCCCACCCGAACTACAACCGCATCCTGCTGTCGCCGGTATTGGCCGGCGAGCAGACGCTGGACGAGATCGTGCTGAACTCCTGGGAGTGGTACGAGCAGAACAACATCCGCCTGCACGCGGGCAAGAAGGTGGTGCAGATCGACCGCGTCCGGCGCGTCGTGCGCGCCGAGGACGGCACCGAGGAGGAGTACGACCGGCTGTTGCTGTGCACGGGCTCCAATCCCTTCATCCTGCCGGTGCCGGGCAAGGAGCTGCAGGGCGTGATCGCCTACCGCGACATCGCGGACACCAACGCCATGATCGAGGCGGCGGCGAAGTACAGGAAGGCGGTCGTGATCGGCGGCGGCCTGCTGGGACTGGAAGCGGCCAACGGCCTCATGAAGCGCGGCATGGAAGTCACCGTGGTGCACGTCATGCCCTGGCTGATGGAGCGCCAGCTCGACGACGTCGCGGGCAAGCTGCTGCAGAACTCGCTGGAGGAACGCGGCCTGAAATTCAGGATCGGGGCGCACACCCAGGAGCTGGTGGGCGACGACGGCGGCCGCGTGAAGTCCATCCGGTTCAAGGACGGCAGCGAACTCGACACCGACCTCGTGGTGATGGCGGTCGGCATCCGCCCCAACACCGAGCTGGCGGAAAAGTCCCGCATCCACTGCAACCGCGGCATCGTCGTCAACGACACCATGCAGACCGTGACCGATGCGCGCATCTACGCGGTGGGCGAATGCGCCGCGCACCGCGGCATCGCCTACGGCCTGGTCGCGCCCCTCTTCGAGCAGGCCAAGGTGGCCGCCAACCACCTGGCGCAGTTCGGCATCGGCCGCTACACCGGCTCGCTCACCTCCACCAAGCTCAAGGTCACAGGCATCGACCTGTTCTCCGCCGGCGAGTTCATGGGGGGCGAAGGCACCGAGGAGATCGTGATGAGCGATCCCTTCGGCGGCGTGTACAAGAAGCTGGTGATCAAGGACGACCAGCTGGTGGGCGCCTGCCTCTATGGCGACACCGTGGACGGCAGCTACTACTTCAAGCTGCTGCGCGAAGGCCGCAAGATCGGCGACATCCGCGACAAGCTGATGTTCGGCGAGTCCAACCTGGGCGACGCCGGCCACCAGGGCCAGAGCAAGGCCGCCGCCATGTCGGACGCCGACGAGGTCTGCGGCTGCAACGGCGTGAACAAGGGCAGCATCTGCAAGGCGATCAAGGAAAAGGGCCTGTTCACCCTGGACGAGGTGCGCAAGCACACCAAGGCCAGCGCCTCCTGCGGCTCCTGCACCGGGCTGGTCGAACAGATCATCATGTTCACGGCGGGCGGCGACTATTCCGCCGCGCCGAAGAAGAAGGCGCTGTGCGGCTGCACGGACCACAGCCACCAGGAGGTGCGCGACGCGATCCGCGCCAACCACCTGGTGACCATCGCCTCGGCGATGCAGTTCCTGGAATGGCGCACGCCCAATGGCTGCTCCAGCTGCCGGCCGGCCCTGAACTACTACCTGCTCTCCACCTGGCCCAAGGAGGCGAAGGACGATCCGCAGTCGCGCTACATCAACGAGCGCAGCCACGCCAACATCCAGAAGGACGGCACCTATTCGGTGATCCCGCGCATGTGGGCCGGCGAGACCACCGCCTCGGAGCTGCGGCGCATCGCCGACGTCGTGGACAAGTACGCCATCCCCACCGTCAAGGTGACCGGCGGCCAGCGCATCGACCTGCTGGGCGTGAAGAAGGAGGACCTGCGCAACGTGTGGCAGGACCTCGGCATGCCTTCGGGCCACGCGTATGCCAAGGCCTTGCGCACCGTGAAGACCTGCGTGGGCAGCGAGTGGTGCCGCTTCGGCACCCAGGACTCCACCCAGATGGGCAAGGACCTGGAGCGCGCCTTGTGGCGCATGTACGCGCCGCACAAGGTGAAGCTGGCCGTCAGCGGCTGCCCGCGCAACTGCGCCGAGTCCGGCATCAAGGACGTGGGCGTGATCGGCGTCGATTCCGGCTGGGAGCTCTACGTCGGCGGCAACGGCGGCATCAAGACCGAGGCCGGGCAGTTCTTCTGCAAGCTCAAGACCGCGCAGGAGGTGCTGGAATACAGCGGCGCCTTCCTGCAGCTCTATCGCGAGGAAGGCTGGTACCTGGAGCGGACCGTGCACTACATCGCCCGCGTGGGCCTGGACCACGTGAAGAAGAAGGTGCTGGACGACGCTGCCAACCGCAAGGCGCTGTGGGAGCGGCTGCAGTTCGCGCTGAACGGCGAACCGGATCCCTGGTTCGAGCAACGCGAGGCGCTGGTCGACGCGCGGCAGTTCGAAAAACTCAATGCACAAGGACAGCCGGCATGAAGGCGAATGACTGGCAGCTGATCTGCCGCGTGGAGGACATCCCGGTGCTGGGCGCGCGCCGTGTGGCGCGCGAGCGGGGCATCGACGTGGCCGTGTTCCGCAACGACCAGGACCAGGTCTTCGCCCTGCTCGATCGCTGCCCCCACAAGGGCGGGCCCCTGTCGCAAGGCATCGTGTTCGGCACCAGCGTCGCCTGCCCCCTGCACAACTGGACCATCGGCCTGGACGACGGCTGCGCGAAAGGGCCGGACGAAGGCTGCACGCAGCGCTTCTCCTGCCGCGTCGACGGCGGCGCGGTGCTGCTGGACCCGGTGGAGCTGGCGACCCTCGCCATCGACCTCGCGCCGCCGAGAGCGGGGCCCTGCCGGTGACGGAAACGCGATCGACCTGCCCGTATTGCGGTGTCGGATGCGGCGTCATCATCGAGTCCGAAGGAGGACAGATCACCGGCGTGCGCGGCGACCCGCAGCATCCGGCCAACTTCGGCCGGCTGTGCACGAAGGGCTCGACGCTGCACCTGACCGCATCGGCCGCCGTCACGCGGCAGACGCGGCTGCTGCATCCCATGCTGCGGGCACGGCGCGACGAGAAGCCGCAGCGGGTGGACTGGCACACGGCCATGGAACTGGCCGCTGACCGCTTCGCGCAAGTCATTCGCACGCACGGGCCGGATGCGGTGGGCTTCTACATCTCCGGCCAGCTGCTGACCGAGGACTACTACGTCTTCAACAAGCTGGCCAAGGGCCTCGTGGGCACCAACAACATCGATACCAACTCGCGGCTTTGCATGAGCAGTGCGGTCGCGGGCTACAAGATGACGCTCGGCGCGGACGCGCCGCCGGCCTGCTACGACGACGTGAACCATGCGGACTGCATCTTCATCGTCGGCAGCAACACCGCCTTCGCGCATCCGATCCTGTTCCGGCGCATCGAGGAGGCCAAGGCCCGGCGGCCGCAGATGAAGGTCATCTTCTGCGACCCGCGCCGCACCGACACCGCGGAACTCGCCGACCTGTACCTGCCGGTGCAGCCCGGCACCGACGTGATGCTGTTCCACGGCCTGCTGCACATCATGCTGTGGGAAGGCTGGACGAAGCCGCAGTACATCGCGGCGCACACCAACGGCTTCGAGGAACTCAAGGCGCTGGTGCGCGAGTGCACGCCGGAGCTGGTGGCGCAGACCTGCGGCATCGCCCGCGAAGACCTGTTCACGGCGGCGCGCTGGTTCGCCACCTCGCCGGCGACGCTGAGCCTGTATTGCCAGGGCCTGAACCAGTCGGCCAACGGGACCGCGAAGAACGCCGCGCTGATCAACCTGCACCTGGCGACGGGGCAGATCGGCCGGCCGGGGGCGGCGCCGTTCTCGCTGACGGGCCAGCCCAATGCGATGGGCGGGCGCGAGGTCGGCGGGCTGGCGAACCTGCTGTCGGCGCACCGGGACCTGGCGAATCCCGAGCACCGTGCGGAAGTGGCGGCGCTGTGGGGCGTGCCTTGCGTGCGGGAAAAGCCCGGCAAGACGGCCGTGGAGATGTTCCAGGCCGCCGCCGACGGCGAGATCAAGGCGCTGTGGATCGCCTGCACGAACCCGGCGCAATCCATGCCCGACCAGGCGACGGTCAAGCGCGCGCTGCAGCGCGCCGAATTCGTCGTGGTGCAGGAGGCCTTCGCCACGACCGAGACCTGCGACTACGCCGACCTGCTGCTGCCCGCCACGACCTGGGGCGAGAAGGAAGGCACGGTCACCAACAGCGAGCGGCGCATCAGCCGCGTGCGGGCTGCGGTGGAAAGGCCGGGAAATGCGCGCCACGACTGGCAGATCGCCGTCGATTTCGCGCAGCGCCTGGAGCAGCGGCTGCCCGCCGTTGCTCCCTCTCCCCCCGGGGCAGAGAGTGGGGGCGCGGGGCACGCACGGCCCACGCTCTTTCCCTATGCCACCCCGGAGTCCATCTGGCTGGAGCACCGCGAATCCACCCGCGGCCGCGACCTGGACATCACGGGCCTGGACTATGCGCGGATCGAGAAGGCGCCGCAGCAATGGCCCTTTCCCGCCGGCGCCAGCGAAGGCCGCGTGCGGCTCTACGAAGACGGCGTCTTTCCCACCGCCGACGGCAAGGCACGCTTTGCCGCGGTGACATACCAGCCGGTGGCGGAGCCGCGCGAGTCGCGCTATCCCTTCTCTCTCACCACCGGGCGCCTGCGCGACCAGTGGCACGGCATGAGCCGCACGGGCACCCTGGGACGGCTGTTCGGCCATGTGCCGGAACCGGTGGTGCAACTGCACCCCCAGGACATCGCCCGCCGCAACCTGCGGGACGGCGACCTCGTGCACGTGACCTCCAAGCGCGGCTCCATCGTGCTTCCCGTGCAGGCCAGCAACGAGCTGGGCCTCAACCAGGCCTTCATCGCCATGCACTGGGGCCCCGGCTTCCTCTCCGGCGTCTCGAGCACCGGCGAGCCGCTGGCCGGCGTCAATGCGCTGACCACCTCCAGCTACTGCCCGATCTCCAGGCAGCCGGAGCTGAAACACGCAGCGGTGAAGATCCTGAAGGCGGAGCTGCCCTGGACCTTGCTCGCCGCTGCATGGCTGCCCGCCGACGATGCCCTGCATCGGCGCGAGGACCTCAAGGCGCTGATGGCCCTGTTCCCCTTTGCATCCTGCGTGCCCTTCTCCAACAACGCGCCGCTGGCGCAAGCCCCAAGCCGCGAACGCACCGGCCTGCTCTTTCGCGCCGCCGCCTACGAGGCGCCGCCGCAGGAAGTGCTGCAGCGGTTCGAGGCACTCTTCGGCCTCTCGGGGCCGCAGACCCTGCGTTACGCCGACCGCCGCAAGGGCCAGAGCCGCAGCGTGCGCGTGCGGCGCGCGGGGGCCGACATGCTGCTGGAAGGCCTGCTGCTGGCCGGCGACACCAGCGCGGAGGCCTGGATCAAGTCGCTGTTGCTGCAGGAGCTGCCCGCCCAGGCCTACGGCCGCCTGCTGCTGGCGCCCGGTGCCAAGGCGCCGGTGGCGCTGCCGAACAAGGGCAAGCAGGTGTGCGGCTGCTTCGGCGTGGAATCGGCGGCGATCGAAGGCCACCTGGCGCAGTGCGCGGGCTCGGCCGACGAACGCCTGGCCTCCGTGCAAGGCAAGCTGCGGTGCGGAACCAATTGCGGCTCCTGCGTGCCGGAGTTGAAGAGGATGGTGCGGGCGATCCTGCCGGTGGCGCAGCCGGCATGACCGTGGGTGGGCCGCGGGCGCTGCGCAAATCAGCTTATAGCCAAAGGTCATCAACCCTCTGGGACAATCCAGCCCGTGGGCATCAGCCAGTACCTCAAGGAAATCGGCCGCGGCAAGCAGGGCGCGCGGTCGCTCGCGCGCGAGCAGGCGGCGGACCTGTTCAGCCAGGTCCTGGACGGCCAGGTCAGCGACCTGGAGATCGGTGCCTTTTGCATCGCGATGCGGGTGAAGGGCGAAACGCCCGAGGAGATGTGCGGCTTCCTCGATGCGACCGCGGCGCGGGTGCAGCGCGTGGGCGGCGCCAGCGGCAAGCCGGTCGTTGTCCTGCCCAGCTACAACGGTGCACGCCGCCTGCCCGTGCTGACGCCCTTGCTCGCGGGCCTGGTGGCCCGCCGCGGCCTGCCGGTGCTGATCCACGGCACCGCCACGGAATCCAGCCGGGTGTTCGTGCGCGATGTGCTGCATGCGATGGACGTGCAGGCGGCCGAAGCCCCTCCCGTGCTGGAAGACGGCCAGGTGGCTTTCGTCCCCACCGAGGTGCTGTCGCCCGGCCTCAAGCGCCTGCTCGATGCGCGCCGCCTGATCGGCCTGCGCAACAGCGCGCACAGCCTGGTGAAGCTGCTGAACCCGTGCAGCGGGCCCGCGGTGATCGTCAGCAGCTACACGCACCCGGAATACGCCGTTTCGATGGCGGAAGTGTTCCAGCGCATGAAGTCCACGGCGCTGCTGTTGCGCGGCACCGAAGGCGAGGTGGTCGCCGACGCGCGCCGCCTGCCGCAGATGGACGGCTTCGTGCGCGGTGAACGCGTGACGCTGCAGGAAGGCCGCAGGGGAACCCTCACCGACCTGCCCGATCTGCCCAGGGAAGTGGACCCGCAAATCACCGCGACCTACATCCGCGACGTGCTCGAAGGGCGCAAGCCCATCCCCGAATCCATGGCATTGCAGGTGGAACACATCTTGCACCTTTGCACCGCATGAACACAGGCAAAGTCACGCTCGTCGGCGCGGGTCCTGGCGACCCGGAGCTGCTGACCCTCAAGGCGCTCAAGGCGATCGCGTCGGCGACCGTGCTGCTGGTCGACGACCTGGTCAGCCCCGAGGTGGTCGCGCATGCGCCGAAGACGGCGCGGATCGTCTACGTGGGCAAGCGCGGCGGCTGCAAGAGCACGCCGCAGGCCTTCATCGAGAAGCTGATGGTGATGGCCGCGCGCGAAGGCGAGAACGTCGTGCGCCTCAAGGGCGGCGACCCCTTCATCTTCGGCCGCGGCGGCGAGGAGATGGAGCACCTGCGCGCCGCCGGCATCCACGTGGAGGTGGTCAACGGCATCACCTCCGGCCTGGCGGCCGTCACCTCCCTGGGCGTGCCGCTCACGCACCGCGATCATGCGCAAGGCGTCATCTTCCTCACCGGCCACGCCCAGAAAGGGGCGGACGCACCGGACTGGAAGGCACTGGCCGCCGTCGCCAAGCAAGCCCGGCTGACGCTGGTCGTCTACATGGGCGTGAGCAGCGCCGAACGCATCGAGCAGGACCTGCTCAGCGGGCTGCCGCCGGAGACGCCGGTGGCCGTGGTGCAGCGCGCCTCCACCCCCGAGCAGCGCCATGCGGTGACCACCCTGGGCCGGCTCGCAGCCACCATCGAGCGCGAAGGGCTGGCCAGCCCGTCGGTGATCGTGGTGGGCGACGTGGTCAAGGGCGTGGCCGTCGCAGCCGTTGCGGTGGCCAAGGCACGCGCGGCCTGAACACCGGACGCCTGTCCGGCGCCGGCCTGAGCGGCATGGAGATAATCCGCGTCCATGCCGGACGCGCCCTCCCCTGACTCTTCTTCCTTCGACGCGGTCGTGATCGGCGCCGGCGCCGCCGGCCTGTTCTGCGCGGGCGTCGCCGGCCAGCTCGGCGTCAAGGTGCTGCTGGTCGACCACGCCGACAAGGTGGCGGAAAAGATCCGCATCTCGGGCGGCGGCCGCTGCAATTTCACCAACCGCGACCTGGATCCGCGCGCGCCGCACAAGCACTTCCTGGGCGACAACGCGAACTTCTGCCGCTCCGCACTGGCGCGCTACACGCCCGCGGACTTCATCGCCCTGGTGCGCCAGCACGGCATCCCTTTCCACGAGAAGCACAAGGGACAGCTGTTCGGCGACGAGAGCTCGGACGACTTCATCCGCATGCTGCTGGACCAGTGCAAGGCGGGCGGCGTCACGCACTGGCAGCCTTGCGCCGTGTCCTCCATCGCCCACGCCGCCGGGGGCTACACCTTGCAGACCAGCCGCGGCCCGGTGCACACGCGTGCGGTGGTGGTCGCCACCGGCGGCCTGTCCATTCCCAAGATCGGCGCCACGGACTTCGGCTACCGCATCGCGCAGCAGTTCGGCCTGCGGGTCGTGCCGCCGCGGCCGGCGCTGGTGCCGCTGACCTTCGACGGCGCGGCCTGGGCGCCCTTCGCGCAGCTCGCCGGGCTGGCGCTGCCGGTGCGCATCGAAACCGGCACGAAGAAGGAGCGGGTCGCCTTCGACGAGGACCTGCTTTTCACCCACCGGGGGCTCAGCGGGCCGGCGGTGCTGCAGATTTCCAGCTACTGGAAGCAAGGCACGCCGATCCGCATCGACCTGGCACCGGGCCAGGACCTGGCGGCAGAGCTGCTGGCCGCGAAGGCGCGCGGCTCGCGCAAGCTCCTTGCCAACGAACTGGCGCAGTGGGTGCCTGCGCGGCTGGCCGACGCCTGGGTGCAGCAGGACCCCGCCTGGCAGCGGCCGGTCAACGAGGCCGGCGACAAGGCGCTGCAGCAGCTCGCCCAGCGCCTGTCGGCCTGGGAGCTGGTTCCCACCGGCAGCGAGGGCTACCGCAAGGCGGAGGTCACGGCCGGCGGGGTGGATACGCGCGACCTGTCCTCGCAGACGATGGAGTCCGGCCAGCCCGGCCTCTACTTCATCGGCGAGGTGGTGGACGTGACCGGCTGGCTGGGGGGCTACAACTTCCAGTGGGCCTGGGCCAGCGCCTACGCGTGCGCGCAGGCGCTGGCTTCCGCCCGGTCGAGCTAGCCCGGCTTGCCGGGTTTCCGTACGCGGCTATAATCTCGGGCTTTGCTGGCAAACCCCCACCGGCCTGATCGAACTACAGGTGGGGAAACTCGGTGGATGTCCTCGATCTTCATCCGCCAACTGAATATTCTGGAAGTCATGACGACCATTCGTGTCAAGGAAAACGAGCCGTTTGACGTGGCCCTGCGCCGCTTCAAGCGCACCATCGAGAAGCTGGGCCTGCTGACCGAGCTGCGCGCCCGCGAGTTCTACGAGAAGCCCACCGCCGAGCGCAAGCGCAAGAAGGCTGCCGCCGTGAAGCGCCACTTCAAGCGCGTGCGCAGCATGCAGCTGCCGAAAAAGCTCTACTGAGCCCCGGCCGACCGCCTGCAAGAAGCCCGCTGGGGACGCCCACGCGGGCTTTTTTCATTGTTTTTCCCGAGGATCCGACCATGCCCACGCTCAAGGAACGCATCAACGAAGACATGAAGGGCGCCATGCGCGCCAAGGAGGCCGAGCGCCTGGGCGCCATCCGCATGCTCACCGCCGCCATCAAGCAGAAGGAAGTGGACGAGCGGGTGGAGCTGGACGACGCGGCCGTGGTGGCCATCGTCGACAAGCTCCTGAAGCAACGCAAGGACTCGATCGACGCCTTCCAGAAGGCCGGCCGCCAGGACCTGGTGGACAAGGAGCAGGCGGAAGTCGCCGTGCTGCAGGCCTACCTGCCCGCGCGGATGTCGACCGACGAGATCCAGTCCGAAGTCCGCGCCATCGTCGCGGAGCTGGGTGCCAAGGGCCCCGGCGACATGGGCAAGGTGATGGGCGCGGTGAAGCAGCGCCTGGCGGGCAAGGCCGACATGGGGCAGGTGTCGGCGGCGGTGAAGGCGGCCCTGGCGGGCTGAGGCCGCTCAGTCCCGCATCACCCTCTGCGCCAGCGCGCGCACGATCGACAGCGCGGGCGGTTCCGCGCGCCCCGTGAGCGTCACCAGGCCGAAGCGCGCCGTGCCGCTCATGGCGGGCTTCATGGGGATTTCGACCAGGTCGGGCGCCGCGGCCCGGATGGCGAGCAGCACCGCGTCGCTTTGCCGTGCGACGTCCACGAGGCTGGCGATTTCCTCGCAGCGCAGCGTGACGCATGCGTCCGGATGCGCCATGGGCCCGTAGTGTTCGACCAGCATGCGCGCGACCTCGTCGCTCAGGGGCGTGGAGGCGATCGGGTAGGCGCGCAGCGCCGCGAACTTCACGGCCGCCGTGCGCAGCAGGGGGTGGCCGGGCCGGCACAGGAAGGTGCCGCGCATCTCGGAGAGCGTCTCCATGTCCAGGTCCGGCGCCGGCGACACGGAACGCGCATCGACCACCAGCGCGTCCAGCTCGCGCTCACGCAGCCCTTGCACCAGGCGGTCCGTGCTGCCGCGGCTGACGGTCAGGTGGATGGCCGGATGGGACCGCGCCATCTCCAGCAGCAGCGGCGTCATCAGCATGGCGCCCGGGCCCGACCCCATGCCGACGCGCAGGCTGCCGGCCAGGCCATCGCGCTGGCGCCGGCCGTTCGCCGCCAGTTCGTCCGCTTCGAACACGATCTGGCGCGCGCGCTTGAGCACGTCGCGGCCGAACGGCGTGAGTTCGGCGCGCCGGCCCAGGCGGTCGAACAGCGCCTGGCCCATCTCGTCTTCCAGCGCGCGGATGCTGCGGCTGAGCGCGGGCTGCGTCAGGAACAGGGCTTCGGCGGCGCGGCTGAACGAACCGCTCTCGACCAAGGCGATCAGGTGGCGCAGCTGCACCAGGGTCATGACAGGCCGAACCTATTCATCCAACTCATGCTAGCACGTACAACAATGCATTGGACATCATGCTTGGCCCCCTCCTAGGATGCGCAGCGCTCCCGTCATTCCGGCAGGAGCCAGGCCAGAAGCCGGCGCCGGGCGCCGCAGGAGACAAGCAATGTTCGGAATCGTGAAGCGTTCGATCACCCTGCTCGCCGGCGCGCTGCTGGCCACGGCCGCGGCGGCGGACACCTATCCCGCCAAGCCGGTCAACCTCATGGTGCCGTACCCGGCGGGCGGCCCTTCCGACGCCATCGGGCGCATCTTCAACACGCCGCTGGCCAGGGAGCTGGGACAGACCGTGCTGGTGGAGAACCTCGGCGGCGTCAGCGGCGCCATCGCGGCGCAGAAGGTGCTCTCGGCGCCGGCCGACGGCTACTACATCTTCCAGGGTTCACCCAACGAGGTGATCCTGTCGCCGCTGGCCAATTCCTCGGTGCGCCTGAAGGCCGAGGACTTCCGCCTCGTCGCGCCGATCGCCGACGCCGTCATGGTGGTCCTCACGCGCAAGGACCTGCCCGTGAACAACGTCGACGAACTGGTGGCGCTCGCGCGCAAGTCCGACAAGCCCCTCAGCTACGGCAGCGTGGGCGTGGGCTCGCTGTACCACTTCATCGTGGAGAACCTGCAGCAGGTGACGGGCATCAAGGCCACGCACGTGCCCTACAAGGGCAATGCGCCGCTGTTGCAGGACATCGGCGGCGGCCAGGTCGACTTCGCGGTGCTGGTGTACAGCGCCGCGATGGGCGCCATGGCGGACCAGGGCCGGCTGAAGGTGATCGGCCAGCTGGGGGCGCAGCGCTCCGAGCTGCTGAAGAACGTGCCCACGGTCAGCGAAGGGCAGCTCCTCAAGGGCTTCCAGTACAAGACCTGGACCGGCTTCATGGTGCCGAGGAACACGCCCGAGCCGGTGGTCCAGCGCCTGCATGCCGCCGTGGGCAGGACGCTCGCGGACCCCTCTGTCCTGGCGCAGCTGAAGCTGCAGACGCAGGAGCCGGCGGCACCGATGTCGCTGGCGGATGCGGCGAAGTTCTTCGAGGGCGAGATGGCGCGCTACCGGGCCGTGGCGAAGTCCATCAACCTGCAGCCGCAGTGAGCCGGCCATGACCTACCTGCTGCACGCGCTCACGGAGCGGGCGGGCGAGTTCATCCGGCTGCGGCGCGACATCCACCGCCAGCCCGAGCTCGCCTTCGAGGAGCACCGCACCGCCGCGCTGGTGGCGGACAAGCTGGAGTCCTGGGGCTACCAGGTGGAGCGCGGCATCGGCGGCACGGGCGTCGTCGGCCGCCTCGTGCGCGGTACTGGGACCCGCCGGCTGGGCATCCGCGCCGACATGGACGCGCTCCCGATCGAGGAGGCAAGCGGACGGGAGTGGGCCAGCCAGCGCCCGGGCCTCATGCACGCCTGCGGCCACGACGGCCACACCGCGATGCTGCTGGCCGCCGCGCGGCACCTGGCCGAACAAGGCCGGTTCAGCGGCACGCTCACCCTCATCTTCCAGCCCGCGGAGGAAGGCGGCGCCGGCGCCATGCGCATGATGGACGAGGGGCTCTTCGAGCGCCACCCCTGCGACGCGATCTTCGCCATGCACAACATGCCCGGCATTCCGCAGGGGCACATGGTGATGCGCGAGGGCGCCATGATGGCCTCCAGCGACTACGCCACCGTCGTCCTGAGCGGCATCGGCGGCCATGGCGCCATGCCCCACAAGACGGCGGACCCGATCGTGGCGGCGGCCAGCACCGTCATGGCATTGCAGACGATCGTCTCGCGCAACGTCGAGCCGCTGCAGCCTGCGGTGGTGACCGTGGGCGCGCTGAACGCGGGCAAGGCGAACAACGTGATCCCGGCGACGGCGACCCTGGAGCTGAGCGTCCGGTCCCTCGACCGCGAGGTGCGGGCGATGCTGGAGCGGCGCATCCGCGAACTCGTGGCGCTGCAGGCGCAGAGCTTCGGCGTGCAGGCCGAAGTCCGCTGGCGGCGCGGCTACCCGGTGCTGGTCAACACGCCGTCCGAGACGGCATTCGCGCGCGAGGTGGCCGTGGAACTGCTGGGGCCCGAGCGCGTCACGCCCCAGGGACCGCCGCTGACCGGCAGCGAGGACTTTGCCTTCATGCTGGAGCGCGTGCCGGGCAGCTACGTGCTGATCGGCAATGGCGCCGGTCCCGCCGACGGGGCGTCCGCCTGCATGGTGCACAACCCGGGCTACGACTTCCACGACGACAACATCGCCGTGGGCTCGGCCTACTGGGTGCTGCTGGCGGAGCGCTTCCTGGCCCGCGCGGATTAGGACCCCGCCACCTTCATCCGGCTGATCAGGATGGAGCCGACGGTCTTGGCGCCGTAGTTGTAGACGTCCGACCCCACGGCCTCGATGCCGCGGAACATGTCCTTCAGGTTGCCGGCGATGGTGATCTCCTGCACCGGGAAGGCGATCTCGCCGTTCTCCACCCAGAAGCCGCTGGCGCCGCGCGAGTAGTCACCGGTCACGTAGTTCACGCCCTGCCCCATCAGCTCGATGACGAACAGGCCGGTGCCCAGCTTGCGCAGCATCTCCGGCAGGTCGTCGCCGGGTTGCGTCAGGCGCGACGTGAACGTGAGGTTGTGCGAGCCGCCTGCGTTGCCGGTGGTCTTCATTCCCAGCTTGCGCGCCGAGTAGCTGCTCAGGAAATAGCCTTCGGTGCGGCCGCCGTCGACCACCTTGCGCGGCTTGGTGCGCACGCCTTCCTCGTCGAAGGCGGCGCTGCCCTTGCCGCGCTTGACGAAAGGGTCCTCCACCACGTCGACGTGGTCGGCGAAGACCTGCTTGCCCAGCGAATCCAGCAGGAAGGTGCTCTTGCGATAGAGCGAACCGCCGCTGGTGGCCTGCACGTAGGAGCCCAGCAGGCCGGCGGCCAGCGGCGACTCGAACAGCACCGGGCATTCGCGCGTGGCGATCTTGCGCGACTTCAGGCGCGCCAGCGCCCGCTCCGCCGCGTAGCGCCCCACCGCTTCCGGCGAGGCGAGTTCGGTGGCGGAACGCATGGAGCTGTACCAGGCGTCGCGCTGCATGTCTTCACCGCGGCCGGCGATCGGCGCCACCGAGATCGAATGGCGGGAACTCGCATAGCCGCCCCGGAAGCCATGCGTGTGGGCGCTGAAGAAATGGCTTTGCTGCGCCGAGACGCCCGCGCCTTCGCTGTTGGTGATGCGCTTGTCGGTGGCGAACGCCGCGCGCTCGCAGCGCAGGGCCAGTTCGGCCGCCTGCTCGCTGGTGACGGACCAGGGATGGAACAGGTCCAGGTCGGGCTGCTCGGACAGCGGCGCGACGTCCTCGGTCTCGGGCAGGCCCGCGACCGGGTCCTGCGCGGTGAAGCGCGCGATGTCGTAGGCGGCCTGCACGGTGCGCTCGATGGCCGGGCGGGAGAAGTCGGAGGTGCTCGCGTTGCCGCGCTGGCTGCCCACGTACACCGTGATGCCCAGCGACTTGTCGCGGTTGCGTTCGACGGTTTCGAGTTCGCCCTTGCGGACCGAGACGCTCAGGCCGCAGCCTTCGGACGCCTCCGCGCCGGCATCGGTGGCGCCGAGCTTGCGCGCATGTTCCAGGGCGGAGTCGACCAGCTCCTCGAAGTCGGCACGGGTGTAGCTGAAGCCGGATCCGTCTTGCGCGGGTGTTTTGTTCATGGCGGGCTATGATACTTGTGCAAGGCAGCACACCACGGTCGCGCTGCCATCTCTCTCTTTTCCCCCGCATGTCCCGCAAACCCAAAAAAGGCTACTACGTCAAAGGCCACTTCGTGGCCGAAGGCAGCGAACTCGATCTGGAACTGCGCGCCGAGCAGACCGGCGGGGAGCCGAGCCGCACCGAGCTGAAGAAGGAAAGCACCGAGCTGCAGAAGCTCGGGGAGGCCCTGCTCACGCTGCGCGGCGACCTGTTCGAGCGCCTCGCGCTGCCGGAGAACCTGGTGGGCGCGCTGGCCGACGCGAAGCGCATCTCCAACTTCGAAGGCCGCCGGCGCCAGATGCAGTACGTGGGCAAGCTGATGCGCCAGCTCGAGCCGCAGCGGCAGCAGTCCATCCGCGACGCGCTGGAGGAACAGCACAGCGGCTCCGCGCAACAGACGCTGGCGCTGCACACCGCGGAGAAGTGGCGCGACGACCTGATCGCCAGCGACGATGCGCTGCAGTCCTGGCTGCAGTCGCACCCCGCCACCGACGTGCAGCAGCTGCGCGCCCTGGTCCGCCAGGCGCGCAAGGACAGCGCACCGACCCAGGACGAAGTCTCCAGGGGGCAGGCGCCGCGCCGCAGCCGCGCCTACCGCGAGATCTTCCAGCTGGTGCGCGACGCGCTGGAGGACGAGGAACAGCAAGGACAGGAAGGACATGGCTGACCCCGATCGCGTCACCATCGGCATCGTCTCCGTCAGCGACCGCGCCTCCAGCGGCGTCTACGAGGACAAGGGCCTGCCCGCGCTCAAGGAGTGGCTGGGCAAGGCGCTGAAGAACGCCATCACCTTCGAGGAGCGGCTGATCCCGGACGAGAAGGAGCGCATCAGCGCCACGCTGATCGAGCTGGTGGATGCCGGCTGCTCGCTGGTGCTCACCACCGGGGGCACCGGCCCCGCGCCGCGCGACGTGACACCGGAAGCGACGCTGGCCGTCGCCGACAAGGAGATGCCGGGTTTCGGCGAACAGATGCGGCAGATCAGCCTGCGCTTCGTGCCCACGGCCATCCTCTCGCGCCAGGTCGCCGTCATCCGCGGCAAGAGCCTGGTCATCAACCTGCCGGGACAGCCGAAGTCCATCCAGGAGACGCTGGAAGGCTTGAAGGAGGATGGCCGGCAGGTGGTGCCGGGGATCTTCGCCGCGGTGCCCTACTGCGTGGACCTGATCGGCGGGCCCTACCTCGAGACGAACGACGAGGTGTGCAAGGGGTTCCGGCCGAAGTCGGCGATCCGGGCGCCGAAGTAGGTCCTGCTCCCTCCCCCGCAGGGGAGGGAGGCGAAGTCACTTCCCAACGAGCTGGGTGAACTTCTCTTTCTCGAAACACTCTTCCGTCTGCGCCTCCAGCGGCACGCAGGGTTCGCCCTTGCGCTGGTCCGAGAGCTTCTCGATCGCCTGCCACAGCAGCGCGATCTGGTGCTCCTGCGAGGAGGCGTTGTCGATCAGGCCCTTCATCGCCTGCGACAGCGGGTCGTCGTTCTGCGTGATGCCGTAGGCCGAGAAGCCCATCTTCGCCGCCACTTCCTCGCGGCGGGCGACGTCCTCGGCCTGGATGATGCGCGCCGGGATGCCGACGGCGGTGGCGCCGGCCGGCACCGGCTTGGTCACCACCGCGTTCGATCCGACCGCCGCGCCGTCACCGACGACGAAGCCGCCCAGGATCTTGGCCCCCGCGCCCACCACCACGTTGCGGCCCAGCGTCGGATGCCGCTTGGCGCCCTTGGCCAGCGAGGTCCCGCCCAGCGTGACCCCCTGGTAGATCGTGCAGCCGTCGCCGACTTCCGCCGTCTCGCCGATCACCACGCCCATGCCGTGGTCGATGAAGACGCCGTCGCCGATCTGCGCACCCGGATGGATCTCGATGCCGGTGAGCCAGCGGCAGAACTGGGAGATGAAGCGCGCGAGCCAGCGCAGGTTGCGCCGCCACAGCCAGTGCGCGCCGCGGTGCAACACCAGCGCATGCAGGCCCGGATAACACGTGACCACCTCCCACGTGCTGCGCGCGGCAGGATCGCGGTCGAGGATGCACTGGATGTCGGAACGGATGCGCCGGAACATGGTGTCCTTGCTTATGGCGTCCAGAGTCTAAGCCTTTGGCTTTCGGGCTGCTTCGGCCATGGCCTTGGCGACACCTCGCAGGATGTGGATTTCCTCGGGGGTCGGTTGCGCCCGGTTGAACAACTGGTTCAGGCGCGGCATGAGCTTTTTGGGCGCGGCGGGATCCAGGAAGCCGATCTCCACCAGGGCCTGCTCCCAGTGTTGCAGCATGCCGGCCACCGCCGCCGCGTCCGCCGCGACCGCCGGCGCCGGCGGCGGCAGCGCGAAGCCGCCCAGCGCCTGGCGCCACTCGTAGGCGATCACCTGGATCGCCGCGGCGAGGTTCAAGGAGCCGTAATCGGGCGCGACCGGGATGCGCAGGGCCGCGTGGCAGCGGTACACGTCCTCGTTGCGCATGCCGTAGCGCTCCGACCCGAACAGGAAGGCGACGTGGTGCCCGGCGGGTGCCAGCGCCGCCAGGTGCTCGCGCGGCGCGTGCGTAGGCGGGCCGAAATCGCGCTGCGTCATCACCGTGGCCATCACGTACGTCATGCCTTGCAGCGCCTCGTCCAGGCTGTCCACGGCGCGCGCCTTGCGCAGCACGTCCACGGCGCCGCTGGCCCGCTCGATGGTCTCGTCGCGCGTGAGCACGTCGTCCCAGCGGGGCTGCACGAGGACGAGCTCGTCGAAGCCCATGACCTTCAGGGCGCGCGCGGCCGCGCCGACGTTGCCGGCGTGGCTGGGTTGGAGGAGGACGAAGCGGGTGGCCATGGACGGATTGTCCAGTAGGTGGTCCGACGTAGGTCCGGGCCCGGTCAACCCCACGGGACCGTGGCTGACAGCCCACCCGGTAAAATCGCGGCTAACTTTGGCACTCCGCATCGCCGGCGTGCGACCCGCCCTTTCCGGGGCCAGCTCTTGAACAACATGTCGTCCAACCAGCACCCCATGCTCAACGTGGCCGTCAAGGCCGCTCGCGCCGCCGGCGCCATCATCAACCGGGCCGCGCTCGACGTCGAGGCCGTGCGCATCTCGCAGAAGCAGACCAACGACTTCGTCACCGAGATCGACCACGCGGCCGAAGCGGCGATCATCGACACGCTGCTGACCGCCTACCCCGACCACGGCATCTGGGCCGAGGAATCGGGCCGCGAGCATGGCCGCGCCAGCTCCGACCACGTGTGGCTGATCGACCCCCTGGACGGCACGACCAACTTCATCCACGGCTTTCCCGTCTACTGCGTCAGCATCGCGCTGCTGGTCAAGGGACGCGTGGAGCAGGCGGTGGTCTACGACCCGACCCGCAACGACCTCTTCACCTCCACGCGCGGCCGCGGCTCCTACCTCAACGACCGGCGCATCCGCGTGAGCAAGCGCACGCAGCTCAAGGAGTCGCTGATCTCCACCGGCTTCCCGTTCCGTCCGGGCGACAACTTCAACGTCTACCTGCGCATGATGGCCGACGTCATGAAGCGCACCGCCGGCCTGCGCCGCCCCGGCGCCGCGGCGCTGGACCTCGCCTACGTGGCCGCGGGCTACACCGAAGGCTTCTTCGAAACCGGCCTGTCGCCCTGGGACGTGGCCGCGGGATCGCTGCTGGTCACCGAGGCCGGTGGCCTCATCGGCAACTTCACCGGCGAAGCGGACTTCCTGGAGCAGCGCGAGTGCGTCGCGGGCAACCCCAAGATCTACGGCCAGCTCGTGAAGATCCTGGGCAAGTACAGCAAGTTCGCCAGCGCCGGCGAGAAGGCGGAGCTGCGGCAGAACACACCCGCGCTGGTCGAGCCCACGATGGAACCCGGCACCCACATCGACGAGGGACCCGTGCAGGATGCCTGAGGCCGGGATGCTGGGACCCATCGAAGACCCGACCTGGATCGTCACGCTGATCACCGCGCTGGTGGCGGCGCTGGGCGCGAGCGTCGCGCACATCGTGGGGCGTGCCGTCCTGCGCCGGGTCACGCGGCACTCGCTGATCCTGCAGCGGACGCTGGACCACACGGAGCGCGCCGCCGCCTTCACCCTGCCCCTGTTCGCGCTGCAGGTGGTCTGGGGCACGGCCCCCGACACGCTGCTGCACATCATGACGGTGCGCCACGTGACCGCGCTGCTGCTGATCGGCGCGGTCACCTGGCTGGTGGTCGCCGCGCTCACGGGCCTGGCCGACGGCGTGATCGAGAACAACCCGATGACCGTGGAGGACAACCTCCACGCCCGCCGCATCGCCACGCAGACCCGCGTGCTCTCGCGCAGCGCGACGGTCGTCATCCTGATCGCCGGCATCGCCACGGCGCTCATGACCTTCCCCGGGGCGCGCCAGCTCGGTGCCAGCCTGCTGGCCTCCGCGGGCGTGCTGGGCATCGTCGGCGGCCTGGCGGCCAAGCCGGTGTTCGCCAACCTGATCGCGGGCGTGCAGCTGGCGCTGGCGCAGCCGATCCGCATCGACGACGTGCTGATCGTCGAGGGCGAATGGGGCAAGGTGGAGGAGATCACCGGCACCTACGTGGTGCTGAAGATCTGGGACGAGCGGCGGATGATCATCCCGCTGCAGTGGTTCATCGAGAACCCGTTCCAGAACTGGACGCGCACCGGCGCGAACATCCTGGGCACCGTGTTCCTCTACGTGGACCATGCAACGCCGATCGCGCCCCTGCGCGCCGAGGCCGAGCGGCTGGTCAAGACCTTCCCGGAATGGGACGGCCGCGTGTTCGCGGTCCAGGTCACCGATGCGAAGGAGCGCACCATCGAGGTCCGCGTGCTGGTTTCGGCCGGCAACTCCGGCAAGGCCTTCGACCTGCGCTGCAAGATGCGCGAGGCGCTGCTCGCCTTCCTGGCGCGCGAGTACCCGCAGGCGCTGCCCGTGCTGCGCGTGCACGACGGCAGCGAGGCCCGCGCCACCGCCTCCGCCTGAGGGCGGCCCGCCTGGGCAGCGGGCGGGGGCGCTCACCGCGGGGGACGCAGGCGCCGTCGCCGTGTTGCGGCGCCTGTCTCCCCAGCTGGACCGCGCCAGCTGGGCATGGTCACCTCGTCCACGGCGGATAGTTCCCGCCCGGCGCTTCGGACAAACCCCCTGGGTGCATTTGTCGGAATCCGTAAGATGGTTTCGTGGCCGCGGCAAGCAGCCACGCATCGAGATGGGGATTTCCGGTTCTCCTCGCCCCCGCACACCGCGGGGGCTTTTTTTCGGCGGGTGCGTGACATAAGCATCGTTGCCGGCCCGCCGGCTGCGGCTTCGCGGGCGTGCCGCCGCGGCACCGGATAATCGCCGGGTGTCGCAGAACCCCGCCCCCGCCGCCCCCGACCTCAGCGCCCACACCCCCATGATGGCGCAGTACCACGGGGCGAATTGTTCTAGGTGACAGAACGGACGGTAGTCGGCGCGGCAGTCCCCAGGTAGCCCCCGCGGGACGCAGCCCTTCAGGGCACACGATGCGGACCCACCCAAGACCTTAGACAGCCTCTTCAGGCGCGGGGACAATCTTGTAGCGGCACTCTACTGAACTGGCCTTCCAGCTTGGGATGCGCCACGCGAGCGAACCCCAACAGGGCCGAGCACTGCGTTTGGCAACGCACCCATCACGGCCCGCTCGCGGACCTCAGGTGAAAGCATGTTGGTCTTGTTCATGGCTCAATCCTCTCGGAGTGTTGAGTCTCCTGAAAACCCGCGGCGATTCAGGATTCGAAGAGGGTCGAGTTGGCGCAGCCGGGCGTCCACGTCCCCAGCCACCGCATTGCTGAGCGCGAGCGCGGTATGGTGCGGCTGCATGGCCCCTGCTCCGCGCCCCGTTTTCCTCAACCTCACCCAGATCAAGATGCCGGTGGGCGCACTCACGTCCATTGGGCATCGCATCTCCGGTCTCGTGCTGGCCACCGGTGTGCCAGCCGTCCTGTACGTTCTCGCTCTGTCATTGCGCAGCGAAGCAGGCTTCTCGCACGCGCAGGCGTTGGTTCGCCTCGTACCGGCAAAGCTCGCGGCGATTCTGCTGGCATGGGCCCTGGCCCATCATCTGCTAGCCGGAATTCGGCACATGCTCACTGACGTTGGTATTGGCTCGCCACTGAGCGTAGCCCGGGGAACCGCGCAGTTGGTCAACTATGGCGCGCTAGCCTGTGCCGCTGTCGCCATGTGGTTGCTGTGGTGAAGTCGCGATTCACGGGTCTCGCCGCCTGGACCGTTCAGCGCGGTAGCGCCGTGTACATGCTGGCCTTCGTGTCGTTCGCGATCGTGTCTCTTGCCGTTCACCCTCGCATGACCTTCGCGGCGTGGTCCGGGTGGGTTCACGGCGCTGGCGTGAGCAGCGGTGCGGCCCTCTTCTTTCTCGCACTGTTCTGTCACATGTGGGTCGGGCTGCGCGACGTGCTGTTGGATTATGCGAAGCCCTCCTGGCTGCAACAGGGCTTGCTCTTGTTGCTTGCGGCTGCGCTCGTGAGTCTCGCGACATGGACATTGATCGTCCTGTTCGGGCCATCACCCTGAGGCTGCATACGAGTCGCAACATGAAGCTTTCCATCTCGCGCTACAACCCGGACGTGGACTCCGCGCCCTATCTTCAGGATTACGAGATCGAGCCAGATCCTCGCGACCACATGCTGCTGGACGTCATCCTGCGCCTCAAACAGCAAGACCCGACCTTGTCGCTGCGGAGGTCGTGTCGGGAAGGGGTTTGCGGGTCCGACGCGATGAACATCAACGGCCGAAACGGGCTGGCCTGCATCACCCCCGTGCGCGGCTTGAAGCAACCCGTCGTACTGCGCCCCTTGCCCGGTTTTCCGATCATCCGGGACCTGATCGTCGACATGACGAACTTCTTCAAGCAGTACCACTCGGTCAATCCGTGCCTGGAGAATCTGGAGGCGCCGCCCCCGAAGGAAAGACTTCAGTCCCCGGAGCAACGTGAAGCGCTCAACGGCGCGTACGAATGCATTCTTTGCGGTTGCTGCAGCAGCCAATGTCCGTCGTATTGGTGGAACCCCGACAAATTCGTGGGGCCCGCCGGTTTGTTGCAGGCGTATCGCTTCATTGTCGACAGTCGTGACCGCGCAACTCGCCAACGGCTGGACAACCTGAATGATGCGTATCGACTGTTCCGGTGCCGCACGATCATGAACTGCTCGGAAGTCTGTCCCAAGGGGTTGGAACCGTCCCACGCCATCGAAGAGATCCGCATGAAGATGGCCGGCCTTCCTGTGCCGCGCGGCGGGCTGGATGTGCATTCTCCGAAAGTGCCCCGCTAGCAACCGCTGCTGGATCCGCAATACGAAGTTCCAGAAAGTGAGTCCCATGTCGAGGAAAACCACCAACACGTCGGTCGCGAAGAAGGACGCTGCGACGCTTCGAAGGGCCGTTGGACGATGGGAGAACGAAGGCGGCGCGGAAACGGCAGGACCTGAAGCCATTGTCGGAACCGAGCTCGGGGCCCCGCCTCCAGACGATTTGCGGGTGGATTTGAAGAATGCCGAGTTGGTCCAGCTGCAGCTGCGGGTCATTGCACTGGAAAACCTGGTCACCGCGCTGCTGGCCACCGCCCCGACGGATACGACCGATCTCGTGCGCGCGATCGCCGCCAACATTTCGCCGAGGCCGCAATCGAGGCAGCATCACCTGACCGTCCGTGCGGCGGCCCAGATGATCCACTTGCTCGAGCGCGGCCAACTGGCGAAGGACTTGCCTCGTGCCGGCGATGGATGAACATCCATTCTTGGCTCCGAATCCCTCGGACCGTCGCGAGACGCCGCCCTCCCACGATACGTTGGCAACGAGCCTTACTGCGGCGGATGACCGCGTTCGACTGAACGAGTGGTTGCCGCCGCAGGGCGGCGTGGTCCCCCGAGTCCGCATCGGCCGGCGCTGGATCAACGTGCTGTGGCTGCTGCCACTCGCCTTCGCGTTCCTCGTGCTGGCCGTTGCCGTCGCCCAGACACTGCGCGAGCTTCCTGGTGTGCAGGCGTTTGTCGCCCGGTACCCGGGTGCGCCGCCATCCGCAGCGGCGGTCACCACCGGATTCCCGGCATGGCTCAGGCTGATGCACTTCCTGAACATTTTCTTCATGGTGTTCATCATTCGTGCGGGGATCCAGATCCTCGCTGACCATCCGCGGCTGTACAGGAAGCGCGACTGCACGCCAGGAACGGAGTGGTTCCGTTTCCAGAAGCCCGTCCCTGCGGGCAGGATCTGGACCGCCAAGGATGATTCCGTGACCTTGCCGGGGTGGCTGGGAATACCCGGCATCCGGCACTCCATCGGCCTCGCACGATGGTGGCACTTTTCAACCACGTTGCTCTGGATGGTCAATGGCCTCGTCTTCTATGTGCTGCTGTTTGCCACGGATCAGTGGATGCGGCTGGTGCCGGCCACATGGGAGGTCTTTCCAAACGCAGCATCCACCGCGATGCAATACCTGTCGCTGAACTTTCCCGCCGATGAAAGCTGGACCCGTTACAACAGCCTGCAGCAACTGGCCTATTTCGCGACCGTGTTCGTTGCAGCACCGACCTCCATCCTGACCGGCCTTATGCAGAGCCCCGCGATTTCGAACAAGCTGGGGTGGCTCGGACGGGTGTTGAACAGGCAACGGGCGCGCTCCATCCATTTCATGGCACTGTGCTGGTTCCTGATGTTCATCCTTGCGCACGTCACCTTGGTGTTCATCACGGGCGCACGGGCGAACCTGAACATGATGTTCGGTGGCGTGCACGATACATCCTGGCGCGGTTTCCTGGTCTTCATTCCCGCCATGCTGCTAGTGGCCTGTTGCTGGGCGCTGGCCTCACCGGCGACGTTGCGCCACGCGCGCCGGGTGCAACAGATTGGCTCGTTCCTGGCGCGGCCCTTCGGAGCGGTGACCCAATCCTGGGATCCGACCAGCCAGTTGACCGAAAAGGACATCTCGCCCCACTTCTGGCCGAATGGCACGATGCCTCAATCGCGGGAGTACGAGACGCTACTCGAGCACAACTTCGCTGACTATCGTCTACGCGTGGGCGGGTTGGTGGCGCACCCGACAGAGTTTTCCCTTGCGGATTTGAAGGAAATGCCCCGACAGGAACAAATAACGACCCATTTCTGCATCCAAGGCTGGTCGGGCGTCGCGAAGTGGGGCGGTGTGTCCATGCGCCACATCATGGACATGGTCAAGCCCGCGCCACACGCACGCTATGCGGTGTTCTATTCACTCGCTGACGGTGCAAGCGGCGGACGCTACTACGACGTCCAGAGCACGTCCAACATGCAGCATGCGTTGACGATCCTCGCGTACGAGATGAACGGGGCACCCGTTAGCGTTCTGCACGGGGCGCCGCTACGCCTTCGCTGCGAGAATGAACTCGGCTTCAAGATGGTGAAGTGGATCGCCGCCATCGAATTCGTCGCCGATTTCAGCGACCTTGGGGCTGGCCAGGGCGGCTACAACGAGGATCATGAGTTCTATGGTTATCGCGTGCCTATCTGAGCCGCGGCTGTTCGCGGCAGTGTGGTGGGTACCTGGAGTTACGCATGGCCCATGAGTTCAAGGTGGGTGACCATGTAGGCTGGAACTCCGAGGCGGGCCAAGTGAGAGGCCGTGTCGTGAAAGTCCACACGCGCGACGTCGACTACAAGGGGCACACCCATCGCTGTAGCCCGAATGATCCGCAGTACGAAATCAGGAGCGACAAGACCGATCACATCGCCCTGCATCGAGGCGCGGTTCTGCGGCGGATCGGCTGAGAGCTGACACGTTACCCGCTCTGGACACGAAACCGAAGGCTGCGATTCGCGCCGTGCAGATGCGGTGCGCCACGTCGCCCTGCAAGTCGCTCATCTGGACCGATAATTGCGTTCGGAACCCAGAAAAGTCGCACGCGGATACATCGGCAGGAGCCAAGATGCTCCAACCAGCCCTACCGAGCACTGCGTGCGAAGTCATTGATGCAACACGAAAAAACTCGGAAGCCCAGCGTCTCGGGTAACTTGGCCGCACATACTCCAATGATGGCCCAGTACCTGGGCATCAAGCAGGACTACCCGTCCACGCTGGTCTTCTACCGCATGGGTGACTTCTACGAGCTGTTCTTCGAGGACGCCGAGAAGGCCGCGCGCCTGCTGGACATCACCCTCACCCGCCGCGGCATGTCCGCCGGCGAGCCGGTCGTGATGGCAGGCGTGCCTTTCCACTCGGTGGAGGGTTACCTCGCGCGCCTGATCAAGTGCGGGGAATCGGTGGCGATCTGCGAACAGGTCGGCGAAGTGGGTGCGAACAAGGGCCCGGTGGAACGCAGGGTGATCCGCGTGGTCACGCCCGGCACGCTCACCGACAGCGAACTCCTGAACGACAAGACCGAAGCGGTGCTGCTGGCCCTGCACCAGGGGCCCAGGCACAAGGTGGGCCTCGCCTGGCTCAGCGTCACGCAGGGCGCGCTGCAGCTGGCCGAATGCGACGCCGACGAGCTGCAGGACTGGATCGCGCGCGTGCTGCCCAGCGAGATCCTGCACAGCGCCGACGCCAGCCCCGCGTTCGCGCAGCGGCTGCAGGCCTTCCGCGCCGTTCCGATCGCCCAGCGACCGGCCTTCCAGTTCGACGCGGGACTCGGCCAGCGCAAGCTGCTCGAACAGCTCCAGGCCGCCAGCCTGTCCGCCTGGGGCGCCGAGGACCTTCCTTGCGCGCATGCGGCGGCCGCGGCGCTGCTCGCCTACGCCGAACACACGCAGGGCCGTGCCCTATCGCACGTCCAACAACTGCAGGTCGTGCGCGCCGGCGAACGCATCGAGCTGCCGCCGGCCACGCGCCGCAACCTGGAGCTGGTGCAGACCCTGCGCGGCGAGGACAGCCCCACCGTGTTCTCGCTGCTGGACACCTGCATGACCGGCATGGGCAGCCGCATGCTCAAGTCCTGGCTGCTCGAACCGATGCGCGACCGCGCCGTGGCGCAGCAGCGCCTGGATGCGATCTCGGGCCTGCGCGAGCAGCTGTGGCAGCGGCTGCGCACGGACCTCAAGGGCGTGAGCGACGTCGAGCGCATCACCGCGCGCATCGCGCTGCGCCAGGTGCGGCCGCGCGAGCTGGTGGGCCTGCGCTGGGCGCTGGCCAAGGCGGAGCAGCTGGCCAGGCAGGTGCAAGGCCTGCCGGGCCTGCTGTCCAACGTGGCGCACGACCTGCAGCCGCCTTCGGGCTGCGCCGAGCGCCTTGCCGCCACCTTGCGCGAGGAGCCGGCGGCACTGGTGCGCGACGGCGGGGTCATCGCGACGGGCCACGACGCCGATCTGGACGAACTGCGCGCGATCCAGGACAACTGCGACGGCTTCCTGCTGGAACTGGAAACGCGCGAGCGTGCCCGCAGCGGCATTGCCAACCTGCGCGTGCAGTACAACAAGGTGCACGGCTTCTACATCGAGGTCACGCAAGGCCAGCTGGAGAAGGTCCCCGCGGACTACCGCCGGCGCCAGACGCTCAAGAACGCCGAGCGCTTCATCACGCCGGAGCTCAAGGCCTTCGAGGACAAGGCCTTGTCGGCGCAGGAGCGCGGGCTGGCGCGCGAGAAGTGGCTGTACGAGCAGCTGCTCGACGCGCTGCAGGAGCACGTGCCCTGCCTCGCGCGCCTGGCCCGGGCGATCGCCACGCTGGACGCGCTGTGCGCCCTGTCCGAGCGCTCGCTGACCCTGAACTGGTGCCGCCCGCAGTTCATGAAGGAACCCGGCATCGAGATCACCAAGGGCCGGCACCCGGTCGTGGAAGCGCGGCTGGCCGAAATCACCGGTGGCGCCTTCATCCCGAACGACACGCGGCTGGGCCCCAAGCAGCGCATGCAGGTCATCACCGGCCCGAACATGGGCGGCAAGTCGACCTACATGCGCCAGGTGGCGCTGGTGTGCCTGCTGGCGGCCATGGGCTCGTACGTGCCGGCGCAGGCCTGCCGGCTCGGCCCCCTCGATGCGATCCACACCCGCATCGGCGCGGCCGACGACCTGGCCAACGCGCAGTCGACCTTCATGCTGGAGATGACCGAGGCCGCGCAGATCCTGCATGGCGCCACCGCGCAGAGCCTGGTGCTGATGGACGAGATCGGCCGCGGCACCTCCACCTTCGACGGCCTGGCGCTCGCCTCGGGCATCGCCGCGCACCTGCACGACAAGACGCAGGCCTTCACGCTGTTCGCCACGCACTACTTCGAGCTGACGGAGTTTCCGGTCAGGCACCACTGCGCGGTGAACGTCCACGTGGGAGCGACCGAGTCGGGCACCGACATCGTGTTCCTGCACGAGATCCAGCCCGGGCCCGCCAGCCGCAGCTACGGCATCCAGGTCGCCAAGCTCGCCGGCATGCCCACCGGCGTGGTGAACCACGCCCGCCACGCCCTGGCGGCGCTGGAGAAGCACCAGGAGGACAGCCGCGAGCAGGTAGACTTGTTCGCGCCACCACCGGCCGCCGAAGCGTCGGCTCCTTCCCGGGTCGAAGCCACCCTCGCCGCCCTGGACCCGGACGCCCTGACGCCGCGCGACGCGCTGGACGTCCTGTACTCGTTGAAAAAACTCATACAACCATGACCTACTGCGTCGGCATCAAGCTCAATGCGGGACTGGTGTTCCTGTCCGACTCGCGCACCAATGCGGGCGTGGACAACATCAGCACCTTCCGCAAGATGATCGTGTACGAGAAGCCGGGCGACCGCTTCATGGTGCTGCTGTCCGCGGGCAACCTGAGCATCTCGCAGTCGGTGCGCGAGATCCTGCAGGTCGAGCAACTGAAGGAGACGGACACCTCCGAATCCGTCACGATCTGGAACGCCACGAGCATGTTCGACGCCTGCCGCGTGCTGGGCCAGGCGGTGCGCCACGTGTACGAGCGCGACGCCAAGTCGCTCAAGCAGTCCGGCGTGGAGTTCAACGTCAACCTCATCTTCGGCGGCCAGATCCGCGGCGAAGGCATGCGCCTGTTCCAGGTCTACTCCGCCGGCAACTTCATCGAAGCGACCGCGGAGACGCCCTACTTCCAGGTGGGCGAGTACAAGTACGGCAAACCGGTGCTGGACCGCGTACTGACCCCCGAGACCGACCTGGACGAGGCCGCCAAGTGCGCGCTGGTGTCCATGGACTCCACGATGAAGTCCAACCTCTCGGTGGGCCCGCCGCTGGACCTGGTGGTCTACGAGGCCAACCGTTTCGAGACCGACAAGATCGTCTGCATCGACATGCAGAACCCCTACTTCCGCATGCTGCACAGCGGCTGGGGGCAGAAGCTGCGCGAGGTGTTCGACAGCCTGGACGACCCCGTCTGGGACCAGTCGCACACCGAGATCCCGCTGCGCACCACGGCCGGCGGGCGCAGCAAGCCGCTGAAGAAGATCACGCGGCCGGAAGAAAAGCTGATTTGAACGCGCGTCACCGCGGGCCGGACCCGCAATCCATGGGGCGCCTGAAGCACCGCCGCATGGATGCCGGGGCCAGCCCGCCATGACCTGCGTGTGCCTGTGCGCTCCATGCCCCTGATCGTCTTTTCCCACGCCAACAGCTTTGCCGCCGGCACCTACGCGCTGCTGTTCAAGCACCTGCGTTCGCGCGGCTTTGCCGTCAAGGCCCTGGACAAGTTCGGCCACGACCCGGCCTACCCGGTCAGCAACAACTGGCCCGGCCTGGTGCAGCAGCTGCACGACTTCGCCGCGCGCGAGGTGGACAAGGCGGGCGAGCCGGCCTTCCTCGTGGGCCATTCGCTGGGCGGCTTCGTCAGCATCATGTGCGCGGCCCGGCATCCGCAGCTCGCGCGCGGCGTGCTGCTGCTGGACTCGCCCCTGCTGGGAGGCTGGAAGTCGCACGCGGTGCGCGCCGCCAAGCGCACGCAGCTGGTCGGGTCGATCTCGCCCGGCGCCGTGAGCCGCAAGCGCAAGAACCGCTGGCCCTCCCGCGAGGCGGCGCTGGAACACTTCCGGCACAAGAAGGCGTTCGCGCGCTGGGACCCGCAGGTGCTCGCCGACTACATCGCGCACGGCATGCGCGACGAGGACGGCGAGTGCGTGCTGGCCTTCGACCGCGACATCGAAACGCGCATCTACAACACGCTGCCGGACAACATGGACGGCCTGCTCAAGCGCCATGCCTTGCGCTGCCCCGCGGCCTTCATCGGCGGGCTGCAGTCCGAGGAAGTCGGGCAGGTGGGCCTGGCCATGACCAGGAAGGTCACCGAAGGGCGCATGGCCATGCTGGACGGCAGCCACCTCTTCCCGATGGAGAAGCCGCTGGCGACCGCCGCGGCGATCGAAGCCGCCTTGCTGGGCATGTAAAGCGCGCGTCCTACGCGGCTGTCGTCACAAGGACCACAAAGTGTGACCGCGCGTGGCCCAACATGCAGGCATGACTTCTCCGCAAGCCCTGGGCTTCCAGGCTCCGTCCCTCGCACTGCTGGCCGCTGAGCCACTGCGCGCCCTCCTCGATTTCTGTTCGGCCAAGGTCGGTACGCTCAAGCTGGTGGAAGGCGACGGCCACCCCGTCATCGTCTACCCCGGCCTCGGTGCCGGTTCCCTCACGACCGCGCAGCTGCGCAGTCACCTGCAAAGCTGCAACTTCAGCGTCCACGACTGGGAGCTCGGCGTCAACAGGGGCCCCGACGGGCACCTGGACGCATGGCTGCCCGGCCTCGTGGAGCGGGTGCGCGCCCTGCACGAGCGCTACGAACGCCGCGTCAGCCTGGTCGGCTGGAGCCTGGGCGGCATCTACGCCCGCGAGATCGCCAAGCTCTGCCCGGACTCCGTCCGCCAGGTGATCACGCTGGCCACCCCGCACCGCTCCGTGGGCGGCGCCAACCATGCCGGGACGATTCTCAAGATGCTGGGCGGCGACACCTCGCAACTGACGCCGGAGCTCGAAGCACGTTTCGTCGAGCGCCCGCCGGTGCCGACCACCTCGATCTACAGCAAGTCGGACGGCATGGTGTCCTGGCGCGGCTGCCTGGAAGCCAAGGGCGTGCAAGTCGAAAACGTCGCCGTGGACGCCAGCCACCTGGGCATGCCCACGCACCCCGACGTCATGCGCATCGTCGCCGACCGGCTGGTGCAGCCCGAGGGCAGCTGGAGGCCTTACCGGCCAAGCCGGGCGTTGCTCAAGCCGTCCACTGGACCCAGCCGAACCAGGAAGTAGCCAGCACGACGATGCCGAAGGCGATCCGGTACCAGGCAAAGGGCTTGAAGTCGTGGGTGGAGATGTAGCGCAGCAGCCAGCGCACGCACAGCCAGGCACTCACGAACGAGAACAGCAGCCCGACCGCGAACATCGGCACGTCGTCCGCGCCCAGCTGGCCGCGCTCCTTGTAGAGGCTGTACGCCCCGGCGCCGATCAGCGTGGGGATGGCCAGGTAGAACGAGAAATCGGTGGCCGCCTTGCGTGACAGCCCGAGCAGCATGCCGCCGATGATGGTGGCGCCGCTGCGGCTGGTGCCCGGCACGAGCGCCAGGCACTGCACCAACCCGAGCTTCAGCGCGTCGGTCCAGCGCATCTCCTCCACCGCCTGGATGCGCACCGCCGGGTGACGGCGGCCCTCCGCCCACAGGATCACGAAGCCCCCCAGGATGAAGGTGGTGGCGACCACCGCCGGCGTGAACAGGTGTTCCTTGATCGCCTTGCCCAGCAGCAGCCCGAGCACCACGGCCGGGATGAACGCCACCAGCACGTTCAGCGCGAAGCGTTGCGCCTCGCGCTCGCTCGGCAGCGCGACGATGGTGCTGCGGATCTTCTGCCAGTACACCAGGATCACCGCCAGGATCGCGCCGGTCTGGATCGCGATGTCGAACACCTTGGCCTTCTCGTCATCGAAGCCCAGCAAGGCGCCTGCCAGGATGAGGTGACCCGTGCTGGAGATCGGAAGGAACTCCGTCAGCCCTTCCACGATGCCCATGACGGCGGCCTTCACCAGCAATACGACGTCCACGCAAGCTCCCGGATGCAAAGCGCGGATTATGCGGTCGACCTGTTCGGCGCCCGGCCCGGGGCTGGCTCAGCAGGAAGTCGTCCGACACGCCATGTCGGATTCGGCCAGCATCGCTCGCGCACGGAACCTACAGATCGTAACCGTCGGCCGCGCACACCATGGAGCCCATGAAAATCCTTCAACTGCTCCACGTGGTGTGCGCCCAGGCCTTCTACCGCTGGGCGATGAACGAAATCTCCCCGATGCACCCCGACGTGCCCAAGATCATGCTGCGGCAGCAGGAACTGGCGGAAAAGCACCGCCGCATCTGGGCCTGACGCCTCCCTTGCGGGCCTGAACGGGCCCTCGAACCCCCACCGGCCGGGCGCGGTTCACTCCGCCCCGGCCGCATTTCGCGCCGTTCGCCCAGCGCTTCGTCGCATCCGCATGGCCGCTCCCCGCCCCGGGGAGCACAGTCCGCTCCACCCAAGAGGAGCCCTGCCATGCAAATGTCCCCCCTCATCGCTGTCCACATGAGCGCCGCCCTGGCCGCGGTCGCCACCGGACCGGTCGCCCTGTGGGCCCGCCAGGGCGTGCGGCAACGCCCCCGGCTGCACCGCGCCTTCGGCTACGCCTGGGTGAGCTTCATGCTGGCCACGGCGATCTCCGCGCTGTTCATCCGCGACACCAGCCTGCCCAACATCGGCGGCTACACACCGATCCACCTGCTGGTCCCGGTGACCCTGGTGTCCCTGTTCGGCGCGTTCTGGAAGCTGGCGCACGGCGACATCAAGGGCCATGCCACCATCATGCGGCGGGTGTACGTCGCCGCCTGCGTGGTGGCCGGCTTGTTCACGCTCCTGCCGCAGCGCTACCTGGGCCAGCTGGTCTGGGGCCAGGTCGGCGCCCTCGGCCCCATCCTGCGCGCCACGCCCGGCTGGGTGTGGTTGCTGCTGGCCGGCCTGGTCACGCTCGGCGCCACCCAGATGCGCGACCGCAGCCAGGGCCTGGTGCGCGTCTCCGTCGTGCCCGTGGCGATGGTCGGCCTGTCCCTGTGGTCCGCCACCTCCGCCTTCGGCCGCTCGCCGCTGGTGCTGGAAGCGATGTGGCTGTGGCTGCTCGCCGCCGCCGCCACCACGGCCTTGTTCGCCCTGGCCGAAACGAGTGCACGCTACGAAGCCGCCGCCCGGATCTACCACCTGCGCGGCAGCGGCGTGCCCCTGGTGCTGTTCGTGGGCGTGTTCCTGGCGCGCTACATCGTTTCCGTGCGGCTGGCGATCCACCCGGACCTGCTGCGCGACGCGAGTTTCGTGTTGCCGGTCGCCACGCTCTACGGCGCTTTCAGCGGCATGTTCCTGGGCCGCGGCGTGCAGCTCTGGCGCCTGGCACTGCGGCCGGCCGCCGTCCCCACCCTGGCCTGAAGCATCATCCGTCCACACCGAGGAGAGCACCATGCAACAGCACGACACGATCGAGCACCAGGCCAGGCGCCGGGCCGGCATGAAGATGGGCTGGTTCATCCACGCCGGGGTCTACGTCGCGGTCAACGCACTGCTCGCGGTGCTGTCGCTCCTGAGCGGCCGCCACTGGGCGATCTATCCCGCCCTCGGCTGGGGGCTGGGGCTGGCGATCCACGGCATCGTCGTCTTCCTCGCCACGGGCGGCGGCGGGCTGCAGCAGCGCCTGGTGGACAGCGAGCGGCGCAAGCTCGAGACGACGCGGGAGCCGTGGTGATGCAGCGGGCGATCCGCAGCGCCATCGCGCTGGTCGCGCTCCTGGCCTGGGGGGCGAGCCAGGCGGCGGTCGGCGCCCTCGAGCTGCCCGCGCGCGGCGACGACCTGCCGGTGACGGTCTTCTATCCGACGGCGGCCGCTGCCGCCCCCGTGCAGCGCGGGCCCTTCCGCCTCATGCTGGCCTGGCAGGCGGCTCCGGTGCGAGGCAACGGCCGGCTGCTGGTGCTCTCGCACGGATCCGGCGGCAACCCCTGGCCCTACACCGACCTCGCCACCGCGCTGGTCGAAGCCGGTTTCATCGTCGCCACGCCGCTGCACCGCGGCGACAACTACCTCGACACCTCCGAGATCGGCCCCAGGAGCTGGAAGCTGCGCCCGCTGGAAGTGGCGCACGCCATCGACGCGGTCGCGGCCGACCCGCGCTTTGCCCCCCTTCTCTCCCTGGACCGCGTGGGCATGTTCGGCATGTCCGCAGGCGGCCACACGGCCCTGACGCTCGCCGGCGGCCGCTGGTCGCCCGGCGCCCTGCGCCGCCACTGCGAGGCACACCTGGAGGAGGACTTCCACACCTGCGTCGGCCCCATGCTGCAGCTCAAAGGCGACTGGCTGGACGCGCCCAAGAAGGGCCTGGTCCGGCTCGCCCTCCCGCGGCTGCTGACCGACGATGGCTGGTACGGCCACATCGACCCGCGCATCGCCGCCATCGTGGCGGAAGTGCCCTTCGCCGTGGACTTCGATCCGGCCAGCCTGGCTGCGCCGCGCGTGCCCCTGGGCCTGGTGCGGGCCGGGCGCGACGCGTGGCTGCCGCCGGCCCACCACCTGGACCCCATCCGCGCCGCGTGCGGCAGCTGCGTGATGGTGGCCGACCTGCCGACCGCCGGCCACGGCTCGCTGCTTTCGCCGCAACCCGTGAACCTGCGGCCGCCCGTGGACATGCTGTTGCGCGACCCGCCCGGGTTCGACCGCGCCCTCGTGCCGCAGGCGCACGCGCGCATCACCGACTTCTTCCGTCGCCAGCTGCTCCCCTAGAATCTTCGCGATGCCCGCTCCGCTCAACCCCGAAGAGATCGAACACCTGGCGCGCCGCCGCGCCGGTGCGAAGCTGGGTTGGTACACGCACGCCTGCGTGTACGTGCTGGTGAACCTCGCGCTCTTCGCGATGTCCCGCTACGGCGTGGGCGATCGGCCATGGACGGTGTTCCCGGCGGTGGGCTGGGGCGTGGGGCTGGCCTTGCACGGGGTGTCGGTGTTCTTGCTGGGCAAGGGCAGCTCCTTCCGCGAGCGGCTGGTCGCGCGCGAGCGCGAACGGCTGCAGCGCGAGCAGGGCCACCAGTGATCCGCGCGGAGGCCATCGACAAGCTGCAGCACTTCCTGCAGACGCTGGCCTTCTGCCTGATGGTCGCGACGATCGAGCAGGCGTTCGACCCGCGCGCGCTGTATGGCGCCTCGGTCGTCTACTCCATCCTGATCGGCACCACGATCTGGGCCATCGTCGACCTCGGCCGGCACCTGGTACCCTCCGCCCGCGAAACGGGATGGCCCCCGGGCTTTGCCGGCATCGCGCTGGTCGCGCTGGGCATCGTCGCCGGCTTCGTGGTCGGCAACGCCATCGGCGATGCGATCTGCCGCAATTTCGGCCTGTTTCCGCCCGGGCACCGGCAGGACACCGAAGCCCACCTGCGCAGCGGCGTGATGATCACGCTGCTGTCCGGCATCGTGGGCAGCTACTGGTTCTACAGCCGCAACAAGAGCGCCTACCTGTTGCGCAAGATGGGCGAGGCGCAGAGGCATGCGAACGAGGCGCGGCTGAAGGTGCTGGAGACGCAGCTCGAGCCGCACATGCTGTTCAACACGCTGGCCAACCTGCGTGCCCTGATCGGCGTGGACCCGCAGCGCGCGCAGCACATGCTGGACCACATGATCGCGTACCTGCGCGCCACGCTGGACGCCTCGCGCAGCACGACCCATCCCCTGCAGGCGGAGTTCGATCGCCTGCGCGACTACCTGGAGCTGATGGCCATCCGCATGGGGCCGCGGCTGTCGTACACGCTGGAGCTGCCGCCGGCGCTGGCGTCGGTGCGCGTGCCCGCGCTGCTGCTGCAGCCGCTGGTGGAAAACAGCATCCAGCACGGGCTGGAGCCCAAGGTGCAAGGCGGGCGCATCACCGTGCGGGCCGCGCGTGAAGACGCGCAGCTCGTGCTGACCGTGGACGACACCGGGGTCGGGGATGCAAGCGGCCCGTCCAGCGGCAGCGGCTTCGGCCTGTCCCAGGTGCGCGAGCGGCTCGCCGCCCTGCACGCGGGCCAGGCGGCGATCGACTTCCGCAGCGACGCCGACGGCGCCCACGCCCGCATCACCTTGCCGATCGCATGAGCCCCACGGCCCTCATCGCCGAAGACGAACCGCTGCTCGCGCAGGCGCTGCAGGCCGAACTGGCCAGGGCGTGGCCGCAGTTGCGCATCGTCGCGACGGTGGGCGACGGCGCATCGGCCGTGCGCGCGGCGCTGGAGCACCGTCCCGACGTGCTCCTGTTCGACATCCGCATGCCGGGCCAGGGCGGAATGGAAGCGGCGGCGGAACTCGCCGAGGACTGGCCCGCGGATGCGCCCTTCCCGGCGCTGGTGTTCGTCACCGCGTACGACCAGTACGCCGTGCAGGCCTTCGAGGCGCAGGCGGTCGACTACGTGCTCAAGCCGGTGCAGGCCGCGCGGCTGCACAAGACGGTGGAGAAGTTGAAGCAGGTGCTGGCGCAGCGCAGCACGCGCGGCACCGACATCGAGGCGACGCTGGGCCAGTTGCGCCACCTGCTGCAGGGCGCGGCGGCACCGGCGCAAGCGCCGCTGAAGGTGATCCAGGCCAGCGTGGGCAACAGCATCCGCATGGTGCCGGTGGAAGACGTCCTGTACTTCGAGGCCGCCGACAAGTACGTGCGGGTGGTGTGCGGCGACGGCGAGGTCCTGATCCGCACGCCCTTGAAGGACCTGCTGCCGCAACTGGACCCGCAGCTGTTCTGGCAGATCCATCGCGGCACCGTCGTGCGGGCGACCGCAGTCGAAAGCGTGCACCGCGACGAGGCCGGCAAGCTGCACCTGGCCTTGCGCAACCTCAAGGAACGCCTGCCGGTGAGCCGCTTGTATGCGCACCTGTTCAAGGCGATGTGACGCGGCGCAACGCCGCTGCCGCTGAGGTAGCACGCTGGCCGGCCGGGGTGGCGCCGCGTGTCCAAACAAGGGCATTTTCTGTCAGGGCCAGTGGGCGACGTCCTACAGGGCCACCCGCCCCTGGCGCTTCTACTACAAGCCATCGAATTGCACGAAAGACGCGTACCTACCGACTAGCAGAACTCGTCTTTCGTCCCCGGTCACCCCGACTCCTCTGAGTCCCCTCCTCCTCCGGGGTGAGCTGGTCCGGCCCTCCGTCCCGCGACTGGCATTGTTACCCCCAGGTTCCAACCTGGGGGTTCTTTTTTGGCCGCTCCGGATTCGCATTCGCGTCCGCCCTTGACCGTGTCCCTGAGTCCCAAAGACTACGGCTCGGTCGATGAAGTCCGACGCTTGCTGCCGGGGAGGACCGTCATGTAAACCGTTGCACCGGCCTTACTCTGTTTCTACTCAGAGGAAAGATGCCAATGAAAGACGGAAGACCCAACGACGCGAGCGACCCGGAAAGCCGGCGCGCGGCAGCGACGAGCCGCAAGGGCCCGGGAACGGGACGCAAGCGGGGCTTCGTCGAGCGCGCCACGGCGATGATGGGCCACAGCGGCCACGGCGCCGACAGCGTGCGGCCGCACCTGCGCGACCAGCTCAAGCTCAAGGCCCTGTTGCCGCAGCCCTACCCGACGCCCGAGCAGGACAGTCCCAAGAAGGACGAGCATCACCGCTAGGCGCAACGATTAACACGCGGGACGGCGTGACCACCGAGCACCAAGGGGCCCATGCAAAAAGAGGCCCCGGCTTGGCGGCCGGGGCCAATCACGCTTGGAGATCCTGAGTTGTGAAAGGCGACAACTCCAACGCCATGTTCAATGCCTGTGGTGGCCGTGGCGGTGCCCATGGTGGCGCCCGTAGCCGGGGCCGTAGTACACGGTGACCGGCGGCGGCGCGTAATACACCGGTGCCGGCGCGTAGTAGACGGGCTGGGGGGCCACGTACACGGGCTGCGGCGCCACATAGACGGGCTGCGGCGCCACATAGACGGGCTGCGGGGCGGCGTAGACCGGCGCATTGCCCACGCCGATGGCCACGCCGGGAGCGGCATTCACGCCGACCGACCAGAAGACGTTGCTGCGCGCCTGCGCGGCGGTGCCGACGGCGGCCAGGGCCAGCACACCGGTGATGGCGAGAAGGCGGGAAAACTTCAGTTTCATGTCCGGGATCCTGTTCTGTACTGCACAGGGAACATGTCCCTGCACTTCGATTTAACGCGCGGGCCAGCTTCATACTGCACGCTGCCGCGTCAAATCCGTTGCCGGAAGTAAACCGCGCGGGCGGCAACCCACACGAACGCCGATTCGGTCACGCAAAGGCCGGCGTCGGTACGCCGCAACAAGCCATGGGAAAATCGCCCGGATATGGCTTCCCCGACCGACAAAGAACCCGCCGCCAAGGCCAGCAACTTCCTGAGACAGGTCATCGAGCGCGACCTGGACCAGGGGACCTATGCCGGGCGGCACTGGAACGGCGCGCCCGGCGACGCCGCCTTCCAGAAAGCCGGGCCCCTGGACCCGGCGAAGATCCGCACCCGCTTTCCACCCGAGCCCAACGGCTACCTGCACGTCGGCCACGCCAAGAGCATCTGCCTGAATTTCGGGCTGGCGCGCGACTACCAGGGCATCTGCCACCTGCGCTTCGACGACACGAATCCGGAAAAGGAAGAGCAGGAGTACGTCGACAGCATCAAGGACGCCGTGCAGTGGCTGGGCTACAGCTGGGACGCGAACGGCACCCGGCATCTCTACCAGGCCAGCGACTACTTCGACTTCATGTACCGCGCCGCCGAGTACCTGGTCGAGGCCGGCCACGCGTATGTGGACGAGCAGACGGCGGAGGAGATGCGCGCCAACCGCGGCGACTTCAGCCGACCCGGCGTGGACAGCCCTTACCGCAGCCGCTCGATCGAGGAGAACCTGCAGCGCCTGCGCGACATGCGCGACGGCAAGCTCGCGGACGGCACCGCCGTGCTGCGCGCCAAGATCGACATGGCCAGTCCCAACATCAACCTGCGGGACCCCACCATCTACCGCATCAAGCATGCGGAGCACCACAACACCGGCAACAAGTGGTGCATCTACCCGATGTACACCTTCGCGCACCCGATCGAGGACGCGCTGGAGAACATCACCCACAGCATCTGCACGCTCGAGTTCGAGGACCAGCGGCCCTTCTACGACTGGCTGCTGGACCGCCTGGCCGAGGGCGGCCTGATCAACACGCCGCATCCGCGGCAGTACGAGTTCGCGCGGCTGAACCTCACGTACGTGATCACCAGCAAGCGCAAGCTCAAGCAACTGGTGGACCAGGGGCACGTGGCGGGCTGGGACGACCCGCGCATGCCGACGATCGTGGGGCTGCGCCGGCGCGGCTACACGCCCGAGTCGCTGCAGCTCTTCGCCGAGCGCATCGGCGTGAGCAAGGCCGATTCGTGGATCGACTACAGCATCCTGGAAGGCGCGCTGCGCGACGACCTGGATCCGAAGGCCGCCCGTGCCATGGCGGTGCTGGACCCGGTGAAGATGGTGATCGCCAACTGGGACGAGGTGATGGGCGCCGGCCACCTGGAGCCGTGTTCCGCCCCGGTGCACCCGCACGATGCGGACCGCGGGCGGCGCGAGTTCATGTTCGGGCGCGAGCTGTGGGTGGAGCGCTCGGACTACGAGGAGACGCCGCCCAAGGGCTTCTTCCGCCTGTTCCCCGGGAACAAGGTGCGGATGAAGTACGGCTACGTGGTCGAGTGCGTCGGTGCGACCAGGGACGCGTCCGGCGCGCTGACCGAGATCCAGGCCAGGCTGGTGCCCGACACCAAGAGCGGAACGCCGGGCGCGGACGCCGTGAAGGTGAAGGGCAACATCAGCTGGGTCGGGGTGGCCGACGGCGTGAAGGCGCAAGTGCGCTTGTATGACCGGCTGTTCTCGGTGCCGCAGCCGGGTGCGGGGGAGAAGGACTTCCTGGAAGAGTTGAACCCCGATTCGCTGAAGGTGGTGACCGCGTACGTGGAGCCCGCGCTGCGAAGTGCCAAGCCGGATGAGAAGTTCCAGTTGGAGCGCCTTGGCTACTTCGTGGCCGACCGAGGAGATCACAGCAGTGGGGCCTCCACGCCGATCCTCAACAAGATCACGGGCCTGAAGGACACCTTCGCGCGCTGAGACACGGGACGGCGTGAAGGCCAGGCCGCGGACGTAGCGTTTCGCGCCGCGCACAATGCGCCATGGCCCTCACCGCCACTCCATCGCGCCGCCGCCTGGCGATGATCGCCCTCCTCGTGCTGGCGGCACTGGGCGGCCTCGTGCGGGCTTACGCGCCCAATCCCTCCACGTTGCGCGACATCGGCACATTGCTGCTGGTCCTGTGGCTGCCGGCCGTGGGAAACCTGATCGCCTACTTGCTGAAGAAGGTCCCGCGCAGCGCGCCACCCGCGACAAGTTTTGCGGCCGGCAGCACGTTCGCGCCCCAGCTGGAGGTGAGCCTGCAGGTGATGGAGGTGCCCGATGGCCTTCTCGCCGCGCTCGATGCCGACGAGCGCCAGTGCACCGTCCTCGTCGGGCGCAGCGGCTTCACCGCCCGCGTCAGGGAGCCGCTGCCGCAACTGCTCGCCGCACCGGGGCCGCAGGCGCTGGCGCTCGAAGTGCTTCATCCCGCCGTCGCCCTGCGTCGACTGAAACCCGGCACCGACTTCCACCTGCTGGCAGGGACCACGGCCGTCGCGCAGGGCACCGTGCTGCGCTGAACGAGACGGAGGCGCTGCGCCCGTGCGCACGCGGCCCGCAAACCCCTCCTGCCGCTGCACCTGCGCAACAAGCAAATCGACCGCTACACTCCCGCGCAGTAAAGTCAACCCATCCACAGGAGGAAACCATGCCCAAAGGCGAACAGAAGAGCAACAAGTTGGCCAAGAAACCGAAGAAGGACACTTCGGTGCCGAAGGAAAACTTTTCGGATCGGCCGATGCCCCCGACGACCGCCGTCCTGCCGAAGGGGAAGATGAAGAAGGCGCCCTGAGGTCCAGGGTGCGCCGGCGATGCCGGCGCTGGATGGAGGCCGGGTCGCGCCCGGCATGACATGCATTCCGGTCAGCGGCGGTACAGCCGCTCGATCAGGTCCCCGTAGCGCGCGACCAGGTTGTTTCGCTTCAGCTTCAGCGTCGGCGTGATCAGGCCGTTCTCCACAGTCCAGGGCTCCGTCGTGAGCGCCACGGCCCGCGGCTGTGCGTAGTACGGGAAGGACTTCGTCAGGTCCTTGATGCGCTCCAGCGCGGCATGCACGGCCGCCGGCGCGCGCAGCGATTCCGGGTTCGCCGCATCCAGCCCGAGCCCATGCGCCAACCGTTCCCAGGGCTCGCGCCCCAGCACCACGATGCTGGCGATGTAAGGACGGTTGTCGCCGAACGCGTAAGCCTGCTCGAACAGCGGATCGGCCACGATGGCCATCTCCAGGTCCACGGGCGCGATCTTCTCGCCGGTGGAGGTGACGATGATCTCCTTGACCCGGCCAAGGATGCGGACGCGGCCGTCCTCGATCGCCGCCTGGTCACCCGTGTGCAGCCAGCCGTCCGCCAGGGCGCGCGCGGTGTCCTCCTGGCGCTTCCAGTAGCCGCGCATCACGTTGGGGCCACGCACCAGCAGTTCCTTGTTGTCACCGATGCGCACTTCGACGCCAGGCAAGGGGCGGCCGACGGTGGCCGGGTCGTTGTCCTCGGGCGTGTTGGCCGCCACGACGGGCGCGCTCTCGGTCATGCCGTAGCCTTGCACGATGGGCAGCCCCAGGCCGACGAAGGTGCGGGCGACGGGCTGCGACAGCGCTGCACCGCCGCTCACGGCCACGCGCAGCCGGCCGCCGAACTGCGCCAGCAAGGGCTGTGCGACCAGCCGCGACAGCAGCGGCCAGGCGATGGCATCCAGCGCCGGAGAGCCGCGCTGCTCCACCGGCAGCTTCTGCTCGCGGCAAAAGCGCCGCCAGCCCACCGCCTGCGCCCACGCGAAGAGGCGGTGCTTCGCCGGCGACGCCTCCAGCAGGGACTGCAGCTTGGCGTACACGCGCTCGTAGATGCGCGGCACCGACACCAGGATCGTGGGCCGCACGGTGCGCAGGTCCTCGGGCAGGTGCTGCACCGAACGCGCGAAAGCGACGCAGGCACCGCACGCGATCGGCAGGTAGTAGCCGCAGGTGCGCTCGAAGGTGTGCGACAGCGGCAGGAAGGACAGGAACAGGTCGTCGCCGCGCGGCCGCAGGCGCTCCTGGATCGACTTCACGTTGGACAGCACGTTGCGGTGCGTGAGCATCACGCCCTTGGGCTTGCCGGTAGTGCCCGAGGTGTAGACCAGCGCCGCGAGGTCTTCCTCGCCAGGGCCTTCTGCTGGCTGCGTCATGGCTGCCGTGCCGCCGCGCGCCAGCCATGCGTCCATGGAAAGCACGGCGGGTCCGCTACCTTCCAAAGGCTTGTCGCAGTCCCGCAGCACCACGTGGCGCAGCGTCGCCGGCACGGCGCCCGTCGCCGCGATCGCCTGCCACTGCTGGCTGGCGTCCGCGACCAGCAGCGTCGCCTCGCTGTCGCCCAGGATGTAGGCGATGCTCGCCGGGTTGTCGACCGCGTGCATCGGCACCGGCACGCACCCCAGCGCCAGCACCGCCTGGTCGACGGCCACCGCATCCAGCGTGTTGGGCAGCATCAACGCGACCCGGTCCCCGCGTTGCAAGCCGAGCGCCGCGAGCGCACGCGCGAACCGCGCCACGCGCTCGCCGAAAGCCTGCCAGGACACGCTGGCCCACGCGCCGCGCCCGCTGTCGAATTGTCGATACGCCTCGGCCTCAGGTGTCTCCTGCACGCGCCATTGCAGCAGCCCAGCGAGCGTGCTGACGGAAGCGAGGTAAGCAGAAGGGCCGGCGGGACGTGACATGTTCGGATGCTTGGCTGCCCGAGAAATACGCCATTCTCCCGCGCGATTTCCGCCGCCGTTCGCAAGAAGTCATTGCGTGCGCCGAAAGAGTCGGCCGAACAATTCCAGGACAGGCGGCAATCCACATCGCCGACCCGGGGGGACGACTGTGCTCACCGCGTTCCTCGACAACTGGGGTAAGTCGAACACCCCCAGAACTGCGACCCCGCATTACCACCTTTCCTGGCCGTGCGACGCACCATCGGTGAACTGCAGACAGGGCAACGCGGTGATCCGGCATGGCTTGCCTGCGGTCGGTGTTCTACCCCTGGGTCCTTGCGCGATCCGGCAGCAAGCGAGGCTCTCGCTTGCTGCAACAAGCCCATAAGTTTTCCACCGTCTACCAGGCGGACGTTCCGCCCCGCCGCGAACGTCGTGGCCTCACTGGTGAACTGCCCGGAGGTCACCACGAACCCCCCGGCTGCGCCTCGTGCGGCCATGGCGCCATAGAGCTCGCGAACCACTTCGACCCCGACCTTGAATGCGCGCCATTGTTTGCACTGCACGAGAAACGTCTCGCCGCCGCGGCGCAGGACGAGGTCCACGCCGCCATCGGGCTTCGGCCCGCCCTGCTCGTGCACTTCGAACCCTTGCAGGCGGAATCCTTCACCCACGAGTTGTTCGAATTCCTGCCAGCTCACGTCCTGGAGGGCGTCCGCGCTCTTCGAGGCTGTCGTGTTCGCGAGCAGATCCCGCCGCTTCCGCCTGCGCAAGAACGAGGTCACCGCGCCAGCCAGGCACAGGAACGGCGCAATCAGCTGCAACGGTCCGGAGATCGCCGTGGTCACCATCGCCGGCAAAGCGGCGCCGATACGGTTCGGATCCACGGCCGGTGCGGGTCGGTTCGCAAGCGCGTGAAATACCAGGTAGCTGACGATCGCCAGTACGACACCGACCCACCACGGAAGCATCGCGACGAGATCCATGATGTCGTCTGCGGCACTACGTTTACTTCTTCTTGGCAACTTCCCCCCTTGTTTTGGGGGAATCGTAGCTGCCAGGTTCCTCCGCGGTCCACTGCAGCTGTCGCGCGGGTTGCGCCATCGCCACGGACTCGGACCTTTGGCGCTGGCGCCGCGAAATGGGGACCGAGCAAGTCACCCGCTCTGATTTCTGGCAGCATGGCTGCTCTACCGCCAGGAGGTGCCATGGTCCTGCTCGAATTCGCGATGAGCCCTTCCGGCGAGGGCGAAAGCCTCAGCCGCCACGTCGCCCGCATCCTGGACATCATCGACCGCAGCGGCGTCACCTACCAGCTGACGGCCATGGGGACCATCCTCGAAGGGGACTGGGACGAGGTCATGGGCGTGGTAGGCGAGTGCTTCCGCGAACTGCAGCAGGACTGCCGGCGCATCTCCATGAACCTGAAGATGGACTACCGGGCCGGCACGGAGCCGCGCCTGCGCAGCAAGGTGGATGCCGTCGAAGGGCACGTCGGGCGCAAGCTCAGGACCTAGTAGCGCTGCAGGCTCCTGAAGCGCCTGCCAGCGTGCTCACCGCCGCGAGTCCGGCGCACTCCTACGCCACTGGCGTGTCGCCTTGCTAGATTGGATGCACGAACAAGCACAGGATGCACCATGCAAGCGAACAACGGGCAGGTCTATGTGGACGGCCTCGCGCCTCCCGCACCCGAGGAAACACTGGCGGCCTTGCGCGAAGAGCCGCAGGTGCCGGAGCCCACGCGCATGCAGCGCCTGGAGCGTCAGGCGGGCCGCGTCGGCGGCAAGGCCCCCTGGGCGCTGATGGTGGGCGGCTTCGCGCTGGGATGCGTCGCGGCGCACCTGCTGCGCCGCGACTGAAGTCCGCTCAGGCGGCCTTCGCCGGCGCCGTCACGCCGATGTGGTCCAGCGCGTCCTGCAGCGACTTCACCGTGCGGTCCACGTTGTGCCACTTGTCCAGGCCGAACAGGCCGACGCGGAAGGTCTTGAAGTCGCTGCCTTCGTCGCACTGCAGCGGCACGCCGGCGGCGGTCTGCAGGCCCTCGCCCAGGAATTTCTTGCCGGACTGGATCTCCGGGTCGCTCGTGTAGCTCACCACCACGCCGGGCGCCTTGAAGCCCTCGGCGGCGACGCTGGGCAGGCCGCGGCTCTCGAACAGCGCGCGCACCTTGCGGCCCAGGTCCTCCTGCTCCGCCTTCACCTTGGCGAAGCCGTAGGCCTGCGTCTCCTTCATCGTGGCGCGCAGGCGCGTGAGCGCATCGGTGGGCATGGTGGCGTGGTACATGTGGGACCCGCCTTCGTACGCCTCCATGATCTGCAGCCACTTCTTCAGGTCCATGGCGAAGCTCGTGCTGGTCGTGCCGTCGATGGCCTGGCGCGCGCGCTCGCTGAGGCACACCATGGCGCAGCACGGCGAGCTGCTCCAGCCCTTTTGCGGCGCGGAGATCAGCACGTCGATGCCGACCGCCTTCATGTCCACCCACATGGCGCCGGAGGCGATGCAGTCGAGGACGAACAGGCCGCCGACTTCATGCAGCGCATCGGCGACCGCACGCATGTAGTCGTCCGGCAGGATCATGCCGCTCGCGGTCTCGACATGGGGAGCGAAGAGGACCGCGGGCTTTTCCTTGCGGATGGCGGCGACCACTTCGGCGACCGGTGCCGGGGCCCACGCCGCGGTCGGACCGCTCCCCTGCTTGCGCGCCTTCAGCACGGTGGCCGAGGCGGGGATGTTCCCCATCTCGAAGATCTGGGTCCACCGGTAGCTGAACCAGCCATTGCGCAGCACCATCACGTTCTTGCCGGTGGCGAACTGGCGCGCGACGGACTCCATGCCGAAGGTGCCGCTGCCCGGGACCAGCGCCGTGCTGTGCGCCTTGTACACGTCCTTCAGGATCGCGGAGATGTCCTTCATCACGCCCTGGAAGCTGCGCGACATGTGGTTCAGCGCACGGTCCGTGTAGACCACGGAAAACTCGAGCAGGCCTTCGGGATCGACGTTGGGCAGCAGTCCGGGCATGGTGTCTCAGGCGGTGAGGGAAAAAGGGCAGCTTAACACCGGCCTCCGGCCCTTCCCCGCCCGGGGTTGCCGGGCTTCAGCGCCGCGCTTTCCCGCCTAGCACTTGAGCTCGCGATAGCGCTTCTTGGAACGCACCAGCGGCATCTCGTCCTGGATCACGGCGGCGTCGCCCTTGGCCTTCACTTCGGCTTCCTGCTCGCGCATGCGCGTGTCGAGCGCGCTGCATTCCTGGCGAGCCTCCGCCGTCAGCGGCGCCCGGCGCGCCGCCTTGGCGCGGTCCTGCGACGGCGTCTCGTAGCGCACGTTCACGCGCGGCTTGGGCTGGTCGATCGGCTTGCCGCAGGGCAGCTGCGAATACACCACCCCGCGCTTCGAGTAGCACTTGTAGACGGCCGTGTCCTGCGCCTGCACGGGGGCCTGCAGCCCCGCCAGCGCGAACATCACGGCTCCCCAACGCACGGCCATTCCCGACATGGCGTCCTCCATCCTTTGCACGCGATGCTAGGGGGCCAGCCCCGCGCGCCCTGCTACAGATGGTGTCGGCGATGCATGGCACCAACAGCCCGCGAGGGTCGTCGCAAAAATTGGCAGGCGCACCCGCGACGCAATTCACGGCCAGGCCGTGGGCAGCACCGTCCATCCTGCTTGCGCGACCGCGCCGGAGTTCCTGTTGCGGCCCCCGCACGCCCGGCCACCGAATCCGGCGCGCTCCTTACATCTGGAAAAGCCGGGGATTCGACACCTTTCCTACTCTCTTTCCCCTCTGGCGGCCGCGAAACGGCGGGTGACCGCCAGGAGCCCGACGAACGGGGGTTGTTGCAATTTGTAATGACCTGCCATACTAGGCAAAAGCCCTAGCCCATGACCTCTCTATCCCGCATCACCTGCCACACCGTGCACGACATGTCCCGTGACGCGCGGGAGGCCCTCACGCGCGAGCTGTTCGCCGTCCACGCGCAGATCTTCACGGGCCTGAGCTACGAGGAGTTCCGCTCCTACGTCGTGGAGCGCGATGCCTGGCGCACGTGGATCTACGTCAAGCACAACTCCAAGGGCCAGGTGGTGGGCTACACCTCCATCCATGCTTTCCGCCTGCTGGTGGAGAACCGCCTGTCCACGGTGATCCGCATGGAAGCCGGAACGCTGCCCGCGTACCGCGGTCGCGACCTCACCATGGTGTACGGCTGCCTGCGCCTGCTGCGCGTGTGGCTGCACCACCCGTGGCGCCGTTTCTGCATCTTCGCGGCGCTCACCCACCCGAGCAGCTACACCTTCCTGGCGCACTACGCGCCCGTGATCTGGCCGCACGCGACCCGCCGCGAGATCCCGCCGGCCATCATGGAACGCATGGAGGAACTCGCCGGCTGCTTCGAGCTGGATCGCGTGCACCCCGCCAATCCGCTGGTGCGCCACGTCAACTGGATCACGCTGGAGACCGACGAGGAGCGCCAGCGCTGGCTGAACAGCCGTCGCCGCGACACCCGCTTCTACCTGGAACACAACCCCGGTTACGTCGACGGCACGGGGATGCTGACCTACATCCCGTTCAACGGCACGATCCTCCTGCGCGCGCTGGTGAGCTTCCTCTGGGGGCGCGCGGGCAAGATCATGCGGCTGGTCCTGGGCAAGGAAAGCGCGAAGACGCCGCGCCGCCACCCGATCGATTCCGCCTTCACGCCGCTGGAGACGATCCGGCGCGATTCCGCCAGCCGCTAGGCCGCCGGCGGCAGCGTGAACCAGAAGGTGGCGCCCTGCCCGGGCGCCGCCTGCGCCCACACCCGTCCTCCCTGCCGCGAGACCGCGCGCGCGACCGTCGCCAGGCCGATGCCCGTGCCCGGGAATTCGTCGGCGCCATGCAGCCGCTGGAAGGTCCCGAACAGGCGATCCGCATACGCCATGTCGAAGCCGCAGCCGTTGTCGCGCACGTAGAACTGGCCCGGCTCCCTGCCGGCGCCGACCTCGATCTCGGCCACGGGCGCCTTGCCGCTGAATTTCCAGGCGTTGCCCACCAGGTTTTCCAGCACCGAACGCATCAGGCGGACGTCCCCCGCCGCGACCAGGCCCGGCTGCACGCGCCAGCGCACGCGGCGCTGGGGGTGCTCCGACTGCAGCCGCTGCAGGATCCCGCCGGCGATGTCGCTCAGGTTCACGGCCGCGCGGATCACCGCCACCTCCGAGACGTGGGCGAGCGCCAGCAGCCCTTCGATCAGCTGCGCCATCTCGTCGGCGTTGGCCTGGATGCGCGCCAGGTAGTGGTGCGCGCGGCCCTCCGGAAGCGGCGCGATCTCCTGCTGCAGCAGCCGGCCGAAGGAGCTTACGCGCTGCAATGGCGACTGCAGGTCGTGCGACACCGAGTACGAGAAGGACTCCAGCTGCTTGTTCGCCAGCCGCAGCGCCTCCTGGTTGGCCATCAGGTCGGTGATGTCGCTGTCCACGCCCACCCACAGCAGGATGGTGCCCTGCTCGTCGCGCACCGGAACCGCGCGGTAGGAGGTCGTGTGGTACGTGCCGTCGCGCATGCGGATGCGGCGGGTGCCCGTGTAGGGCGTCCCCGTCGACGACGCCTTCGACCAGTTCTGCAGGACGTCCTCGCGGTCGTCGGGATGGATCAGCCGCACCCACTCGCGGCCGTGCCACTGCGGCGGCTCGCCCCCGGCCAGGTCGTACCAGGCGCGGCTCAGGAAGGTCACGCGGCCTTGCGGATCGACGGTCCAGAAGGGCAGCGGCGCCTGCTCGGCCAGCGTGCGGAACAACGCGTCCTGCCGCGAGAGCTGCGCCGTGCGCTCGGCGATGCGCTCCTCCAGGCTGGCATTGAGCCGGCGGATCTCCTCCATCATCAGCACGCGCAGCGTGATGTCCTGCTGCGCGCCCTGGATGGCCACGACCTTGCCGCTTTCGTCACGCACCGGCTCCGCCACCGAGCGCAGCCACACGCGGCGGCCGGTGCCCGTCACCAGCTCCACCTCCGTGTCGTACGGGTGTCCATCGTTCACGCAGGCATCCATCGCCTGGATCGCCTTCGGCAGCGAGGCCGGCGTCAGCATGCCCAGCACTTCCTGCAGCGAAGGCTCCGCGTCCGGCGGCAGGTCCAGGATGGCCGCGGCCTCTTCGGACAGCAGGACCCGCTGCGTTGCGAGGTCGGCCCGGTAATGGCCCATGCGCGTGAGCCGGCTCGCCATGCCCAGGCGCTCGGCCTGCTCGCGCAACTGCTCCTGCGCGTGCTTGAGGGCATCGATGTCCGTCGCCGTGCCGAACCAGGATTCGACCGCGTCCGTGCCCAGGCGCATGGGCACCGCGCGCATCAGCTGCCAGCGGTAGGTCCCGTCGCGGTACTGGAGGCGGAACTCATGCTGCATCGGCTCGTTGTTGCGCAGGGCGCGCTGCAGGTTGGCGGTGAGGACGGGCAGGTCCGCCGGGTGCACCATCTGCCGCCAGCCGATGCCCAGCGCGTCCTCCGCCGCCAGACCGGTGGCTTCCACCCAGCGCTGGTTGATGAACTGAATGCCGCCGTCCGGCGGTGAGATGAACACGATCTGCGGCATGGCCTGCGCGAGCTGCTGGAAGCGCCGCTCGGTGTGCTCGCGGCTGCGCGACTGGCGCCGCAGCTGCATCGTGAGCACGATCGCCACCAGCACCGCGGCGGTCCACACGGTGGACGTGAGCAGGGCGAAGCGGCGCCAGGGCGCCAGCATCTCGTCGTAGCTGGATCCCACCGCGACCACCAGGTCGGGGTAGGTGGGCAGCTGCCGGTACGCCACGACGCGCAGCACGCCGTCGATGCCGCTTTCGCGCAGGAACGTGCCCTGCGGCGAGCGCGGCAGGTACTCACGGAAGATCGGCAGGTGCGAGAAGTCCTTGCCCAGCGCGCTGCTGTCGGCGGGGCTGCGCGCGATCAACTGCCCGTTGCGGGTGTACAGGGCGATGGCGCCGTTCGGCCCGAGGTCGATCCCGCGCCACAGCTGTTCGAAGTAAGGCGGGTCCACCGCGCCGGCGATCACCTGCTGCACCTGTCCGCTCGCGTCGCGGATCGGGCGCGCCACGCTCATCATCCAGGTGCCGCGCGTGCGGCTGCGGATCACCGGGCCGATGTAGAACTCGGTCCGCGGCTCGCGCAGGTAGGCCTGGAAGTACGGCCGGTCCCGCATGTCCGAGCCTATGGTTCCCTCGTCGGAATTGAAGGTGATGCGGCCATTGCCGTCCACCACCCAGATCGCGCGCAGGAACGGCAGGTCCTTCAACTGGGCGCGCAGCGTGTCCCGCCCCCGTTCGGCATCGAGCGGGCCGCGGGCCTGCTGCGCGCGCATCGCCACGATCGCCAGCTGCAGGGTCTGGTCCACCGACTGCAGCGTGCGCGCGCTCTGCTCCGCGATCACGCGGGACAGCGATGCGGTCAGCTCCTCGCCGCTGCGCAAGGCGGCCTCGCGCTGGTACAGCAGCGCGAACACCAGCAATGCGCCGGTGAGCAGCGCAATGGCGAGCACCGCCCCAACGTCCCTCCAGGCTCTCCTCATGGGTGCGATTGTGCCGCCCCCGCGCAGGCGGTCCCCGCCGTCCGGCACGGACACGGGGCGCCCGCTGACAGAGCCGCCGCCCTGACGCGCCGGACACTGGGCGCGCCGCACGTTTTTTCAGGAGAAGATCGCCATGTCCCAGCACGCCGTCATCCGGGGAGAAGTCTGCTTTCGCGCGGGAGACGGCGTGCTCATGCCGGTGCCGGATGGCGATGTGGACATGGAGATCGCCGACGACAGCGTGACCCTCTCCTGGACCGACGGCGAAGGCAATGCCGGCTCGGCCGCCATCACGCGCGACGAATACGAACGGTATTGCAAGGAAGGCAAGATCCGTCCGGACGGGCAGTGACGGCCATGGACGCCCGTTCCATCCTCGAAATCCTGCTGCTTGCCCTGGCGTGGGCGGCGACCCTCGTCGTGCGTCCCTGGCGCCTGCTGCGCCCCTATGGCGGCGATCTGCCGCCGCTGGTGACCCCCTTCCTCGCCAGCCTCACGGTGCTGCCTTGGCTGTGGTCGTGGCCGGGACTGACGGCGCTGTCCCTGCCCCTGCATTGGTCGGGAGCGCCGCTGGCCGTGCTGTTGCTGGGGTGGCCGCTCGCCGTGCCGGTGATCACCGTCGCGGGCCTGAGCACCTTGCTCACCACCGGCGCGTCCCTGAGCCAGGCGCTGTCGCTCACGGTCTGGTCGGGCCTCGTGCCCGCCACGCTGGTCCTGCTGCTGGGGTCCGGCGTTCGCAAGGCCTTCGGCCCGAACCCGGTGGCCTACATGATCGGCCGCGCCTTCCTCGTACCCATGGTGGCCCTGGCGGCCTGCGGCTTCTGCGCGGCCTCGCTGAGCCACGGCGTGCAAGGGCCGACGGCCGAACTGCGGCACGTCGCCGTCTTCCTGCTGGCCATGGGCGAAGCCTCCTGGTCCTGCGCCCTGGTGAGCCTGCTGGTCGCCTACCGGCCGCAGTGGCTCGCGACCTGGTCGGACCCGCTGTACCTGCGCCGCCCGGCGCGGCAACGACTGCCCGCGCCCCCGCCCCCTCGCCGCTGAGTCGGGTCTTTACGTCTGGAAAATGAAGCCGCAGGCCGGCGGTGCTATCGTCCGCGCCATGTCGTTCGTGCGCCACTCCGTCCTCGCTGCCGCCGTGCTGGCCCTTGCCATGCCCTTCGCTGCGTCCGCGGATTCCGATACGGCCCCGCAGCAGGCGAGCATGCGCAAGGCGAACTTCGCCGCGGTCGGCGGCCTGTGGTGCGGCGCCGGGCTGCTGCACGAATTCTCGCTCGAGATCGAGCAGCGCTCCGCCGACGTGCAGGGCCGGCTGGTGCGCAAGCAGCGCGTGCGCGAGATCACCGGCAAGGTGGAAGGCACGCGCGTCAAGGTCGACCCGCAACGGGACCACACGATGGAGTTGCAGGCCGAGGGCAATGAGCTGCGCATCGTCAGCGCCTCCGGCGTGCTGGCGCTCGCCACCGGCCAGTCCTTCACGCGCGCCGCCGGCGGCAGCTGCAAGGGTTGAGCACCGCCGCCTGGCTCTGGGTTCCCATCGTCCTCTGGGCTGCGCTGGCCCAGACGGCGCGCAACGCCGCCCAACGTTCTCTGGTCGCGCAGGCCGGCACCCTGGGCGCCACGCTCGCCCGTTTCCTCTACGGCATTCCTTTCGCAGGCGCCTGGGTGCTGCTGCTGCACGGCTTGCCCGCGACCGCGGCGCCCGTGCCCGCCTTCCACGCCGGCTACTTCGCCTGGCTGCTGCTCGGCGCGCTCGGGCAGCTGGCCGCCACGGCCTTCCTGCTCGCCGCCATGAAGCAGCGCAACTTCGTGGTCGGCGTCGCCTACTCCAAGACCGATGCCTTGCAGGTCGCCCTGTTCGGCTCCCTGTTCCTGCGCGAGCTGCCCGGCCCGGTGACCCTGGTGGCGATCGCGCTCGCCACGGCGGGCGTGGTGATGCTCTCGCTGCCGCGCAAGGGCGCCGCGGTCGAGGGCCGTGCCTGGACCTCGACCGCGGCATGGTACGGGCTCGCCTCCGGCGCCGGCTTCGCGCTGTCGGCGGTGGGCTACCGCGGCGCCGCGCTCCAGGTGCCGGAGAGTTCGGCCTGGTTCGCGGGCGCCTGGGGCGTGCTGCTGGCGCAGAGCCTGCAGACGCTGCTGCTGGGTGGCTGGCTGGCCTTGCGCGCGCCGGCCTCGCTGCGCGCCACGGTGACCGCGTGGCGCGTTTCCACCGTCGCCGGCTGCATGGGCGCGCTCGCCTCGATCGCCTGGTTCACCGCTTTCGCGCTCACCACGGCCACCAACGTGCGCACGCTCGGGATGGTGGAGGTGGTGTTCAGTTACCTCGTCTCGCGCCGGCTGCTGCGCGAGAAGCTGGCCCCCTCGGAGCAAGGAGGGCTGGCGCTGGTGGTGCTCGGACTCCTTGCGCTGGCCTGGCGGCCCTGAGCTGCGGCGCGGTCCTACAGCGGCGGCACGGGGGCGGCGCCAGATTGTGGGCATGGCCCATGACGACCCTCCCCCCCGCAGCCCGCTGCGACAGCCCTTCCTCCTGTACGCGGCGAACGGCCGGATCTACGCACGCAACCGCACGCAGAAGGTGATCGACCTCGGCGCGATCACGCGGGAGGACGGCGGGAGCTTCCGCTACCTGCTCGATGGCAACCAGCAGTCCGACGGCGGCTTCTTCACCGAGGAAGAGGCGCTGCACGCGATCGCGCGCAAGGTCCGCTACCTGTGGCTCGACGGGCAATTCACCGCGGTCGCGGACGCGCGCGACGACGCGAACCTCGACCTCGATGGCGCGCCGAACATCTCGATCGAGCTGGATGAACTGCCGCCTGGCGAGCGCGAGGTGGACGCGACCGTCTGACGCACCGCGGGGTTCGCTGGCGCTCACCGCTTCGACGGCGCGAAGCCCAGCCTCTTCATCGCCGGATCCAGCTTCCGCGGCTTGTCCCAATAGCCGGCCCAGGGGTCCGCCTTCAGGGAGCCCAGGTACTCGATGGCGCTCACGATGTTCCAGTGGTCGCCGCCCCGCACGCGCGGCAGCTCGTCCCAGGCGATCGGCATGGACACGGCGAGCCCCGGCCGCGCGCGCGCCGAGAAGGCCTCGGCGGTGGACTGCACCCAGCCATTGCGCAGGTAGTCGATGAAGATGCGGCCGACGCGGTTGCGCGGCCCCGACTTCGCGACGAAGCGCTGCGGGATCGTGCGCGCCATGTGCCGGACCACCGCCTCGGAGAAATCCTTGGCCGTGTCGTAGTCGCACTCGGGCGCGATCGGCACCCACAGGTGCAGGCCCTTGCCGCCGCTGGTCTTGAGCCAGCTTTGCAGGCCCAGCTCCTGCAGCAGCGCGCGCAGCAGCAGCGCGCCTTCCTGCACCTGCGGCCAGGGCACGCCGTCGCCCGGGTCCAGGTCGAAGACGAGGCGGTCCGGCTGCGCGATGGCGCGTGCCGTTGAATTCCAGGTATGGACTTCGATCATCCCCAGCTGCGCCGCGGCGAACAGGTCCTCGGGCGTGTCGAAGGCGATGGCCGGATCGTGCCCCGGCCACAGCGCCGGGTCGGTGCCGCGCAAGCCGCGCAGGCCTTGCGGATGCTGCTGGAAGACCATGGGCTCGGCGATGCCCAGCGGCGCCCGCCGGATGTACGCCGGCCGCCCTTGCAGGTGCGGCAGCACCCAGGGCGCAACCTCCACGTAGTAGCGCACGACATCGAGCTTGGTGAAGCCGGTGGAAGGATCGACGACGCGCTTGCCGTGCGTCACCTTGCGCAGCAGGGGCACGGCCGGAGCCGATGCGGTGGCGGGCCGCTCGCGTTCGACCGCCGCCGCGGGCTTGTCCTCGCGCAAGCCCTTGAAGGACGCATGGCGCAGGCTGCCGTTCTGCGGCCACTCGTTGTACGTGACCTCGCACACCAGTTCGGGCCGCACCCAGGTCGCATGGCGGTCGTGCCCCGTGGCCCCGGCGAACGGCCGCCGGGGAACCGCCATGCCCTCCAGGCGGCGGCGCAGCGCGGCCGACACTTCGCCGGTGAAGCCCGTGCCCACCTTGCCGGCGTACTGCAGTTCGCCCGCGTCGTCGCGGTAGCCCACGAGCAGCGCACCGATGCCGTTCGGCCGCGAATCGTCCGGCCAGGTGAAGCCGCCGATGACGAACTCCTGCCGCTGCGTGCATTTGAGCTTGATCCAGTCGTCCGAGCGGCGCTGCACGTAGATGGAACCGCGCCGCTTGCCGATGACGCCCTCCAGCCCGAGACGGCACGCGGACTGCAGGATGGCGGCCGCCTCGCCGCCGATCTCCTGGCTGAAGCGCAGGCGCTCGTTTTCCTTCAGCACCGACTGCAGCAGCGCCCGGCGTTCCTCCACCGGCACGCGCCGCAGGTCGTGGCCCTCGCAGAATGGCAGGTCGAACAGGTAGTAGACGATCGCGTCGTTGCGGTCGCTCTCGATGGCGTTCTGCAGGCCGTTGAAGCTGGGCTTGCCGCTTTCATCCAGCAGGACGATCTCCCCGTCGTACCAGCCGGGCGGCAGCTTCGCGGCGATCAGGGCCTTCTGCAGGGCGGCGAAGCGGTGCGTCCAGTCGTTGCCGCGCCGCGTGACGATGCGAACGTCCCGGGGGCCGCCGATGCGCGCGAGCATGCGGTAGCCATCGAACTTGATCTCGTAGATCCAGTCGCCCGGCAGCGGCTTGTCCACGAGCGTCGCGAGCTCGGGCTCCAGGCTGGCGGGCAGGTCGGCCGCGATGGCGGCCGCAGGCAGGACGAGGCGTCGTCGCGCGATGGCAGGGGCTCCGGAGTGCAAAGCCCCATCGTCGGCGACGCGCCGGCGTGCTCTTGTAGGAGATTCTTGTCGGGTGGCGGCGAAGCGTCGGCGCTCCCCCGGGGTCAGCTTTTCTTCGCGCCCTTCAGCAGGAACCACGAGCCCCAGGCCAGGTCGGTGGCGCTGCGCGCGTCCATCCACCGGCGAAACTCGACGCTCTCCAGCGCACGCTGTGCATCACCGGCCTGCTCGGCTTCGGCGCGCAGGATGTGGAACTGCTGTTCCGCCTCGCTCTCGGCGGCCTCGAAGCGCTCGGCCTGCGCGACGGCGGCGGCCAGTTCTTCCGTCCAATCGGTCATGCACTGCTTTCGGTGGAAAAATGCAGTATGCCAGCCCCGGCCGCGCCGCTGGCCGCACCACGCCAGTGCCCTTGTCACGCTTCGTGGATTGGCTGGAGCGCGCTAGGCGTTCCTACACGAAACCAGCATGGACACGCACGAGCCTTGGCGCTACAAGGATCGAACATGGCAACGCGGCCGCACGCGAGGTCGCGTCACTGAGGTGAAGGCGCATCATGTCTTTCGGCACCCTGCTGTACCGCTACTTCTTCTTCGGCTGGCTGTTCCAGGACGTCAACCGGGGCAACCTGCTGGAGCGCGCGGCCGCATGGCGGCACAACCGCGACCAGGCGCGCTGGTTGCCCACGTACATGCGGCGCTGGTTCTGGTGCGGTCTGTTCTTCTACGGTCTCGGTGTCGGCGTCGAATCGCTGCTGGCTGCGCCCGGCCTTTCCGTCCTGTTCTACGTGCCTTGCGCGCTCGCCGTGCCTGTCAACGCCGTGATCGGCGCGGCCTGGGTGGGCTTGCGCGTGGCGCCCGCGCAGGTCTGAGCCACCCGCTTCAACCCGCTTCTTCCAGCCCCGCCATCGCCTGGCGGGTGTAGTCCACCAGGAAATCCAGGAAGGCGCGCGTGCGCGCCGGCATGAACTTGCGGCTGGGAAGCGCGGCGACCAGCGTGATGCGGCCGGTGATCCAGGGCGCGAGCACGCGCTGCAGCACGCCGGCCTTCAGCATGGGCGCGATCAGGTCGGCGGGCTGGATGCCGATGCCGCCGCCGGAGATCGTCGCGCGCATCAGCGAATCGGTGTGGTTCGCGGTCACCGCCGCGCGCACGTCCAGTTCGATGCGGCGGTCGTCGTTCGTCGGGTCGATCAAGGTCATGGACCGCAGGCGCGTGCCTTCCGCGCGCAGGCGCAGGCAGCGATGCCGGCGCAGGTCCTCCGGATGCTTCGGCTCCCCGTGCTGCTGCAGGTAGGACGGCGCGGCGCAGAACACCGCCTGGCTCTCGATCACGGTGCGCACGATCGCACTCGACACCAGCGGCACGGCGCCATTGACGATGGTCAGGTCGTAGTCCTCCACGTTCGGGTCCACGACGTCGTGCACGTGCAGCTCCAGCACCACCTCGGGGTAGCGGCGCTGGAACTCCGGGATGGCCGGCGCGATGATGTGCGTGGCCACGACCGGCTGCGCGAGGATGCGCACCGTGCCACTCATTTCGCGGCTCTGCGCCTGCACCACGCCGTCGGCCTCCTCGATGTCGTTGAGGATCCCGCGCAGCCGCGCGAGATAGGCATCGCCCGCAGGCGTCAGCGACAGCCGCCGCGTGGTCCGCTGCAGCAATCGCACGCCCAGGTGCTTCTCGAGGTCGCTCACCAGCCGGGTCACGGCCGCGGGCGTGAGCTCGAGCTTGCGGGCCGCGGCGGCGAAGCCGCCTTCATCGACCACTTCCTGGAACACCCTCATCGATTGCAGTCGGTCCATGCGCTGGATTATTTCAGTATTCGCAATGGAGGATTGCGACCGAGGCTGTTTTTTGCATTGCGGCGGAGGAATACAGTCCTTCCATCGTCATCGCAAGCAGAAAGAAGCACCATGAAAGTTTCCAAGATCGCCCTCGCCGTCCTGTCCCTCTCCGCCCTGACCGCCTTCGCGGATGACATGGACCCGGCCGGCCAGTTCGCCACCACGACGGCTGCCGCGCCGGCGACGCGCGCCGCCGTCCAGGCCCAGTACGTCGACTACCGCAGCGCCGGCGTGAACCCCTGGTCCACCTCGTACAACCCGCTGAAGTCCTTCCGCGGCGAGAAGACGCGTGCGCAGGTCACCAACGAGTACCTGTCCAGCCGAGACGCGGTTGCCGCGATGACCGCCGAAGACAGCGGCTCCGCCTTCCTCGCGGGTGGCAAGCCCGTCGACGCCTCGCGCCAGCTGGCCGGCCAGCCCGCCCGCACCGCGCAATAAGGGAAAAGTTGGCGGGCGCCCCGTGCAAGGCGGGGCCGCCGGCCTGGGTCGGCGCGGAACACTGTATGCTCATACAGTGGACCTGAAAGCCAAGCTCGCCATCCTCGCCGACGCCGCCAAGTACGACGCCTCCTGCGCATCGTCCGGCGGCGTCCGGCGCGACTCCACGCAGGGTCGCGGCCTGGGCTCCAACGAGGGCATGGGCATCTGCCACAGCTACGCCCCCGACGGCCGCTGCATCTCCCTGCTGAAGATCCTCCTGACCAATTTCTGCCTGTACGACTGCCTGTACTGCGTCAACCGCGTCAGCAGCAACGTGCCGCGCGCGCGCTTTACCGTCGACGAGGTCGTGCAGCTCACGCTGGACTTCTACCGGCGCAATTGCATCGAAGGCCTGTTCCTCTCCAGCGGCATCATCCGCAGCCCGGACTACACCATGGAGCAGGTCGTCGAGGTGGCGCGGCGCCTGCGCGAGGAACACGACTTCCGCGGCTACATCCACCTGAAGACGATTCCGGACGCCGCACCGGAGCTGCTGCAGCGCGCGGGTCAGTACGCCGATCGCCTGTCCATCAACATCGAGCTGCCCACCGAGCACAGCCTCACGCGCCTGGCGCCGGAGAAGGACGTGTCGGCGATCCGCCGGTCCATGGCGCGGCTGCGGGTGCACATCGACGACGCCAGGGCGCAGGCGCAGGAGGCGAAGGCCCGGCCGGTCGTCTCGCTGCCCGGGGCGAAGCCGTCCCGGGCACAGCCCGGCGCCTTCGCGGCCGCCGGGCAGAGCACGCAGATGATCGTGGGCGCGGACGCGACCGACGACGCCACGATCCTGTCGACGAGCGCACAGCTGTATGGCGCCTACCGGCTCAAGCGCGTGTACTACTCCGCCTTCAGCCCGATCCCGGATGCCTCTTCCTCGCTGCCGCTGAAGGCGCCGCCGCTGGTGCGCGAGCACCGGCTGTACCAGGCCGACTGGCTGATGCGCTTCTACGGCTTCGCCGCCGACGAGATCGCGTCGGACCGCACCGGGGGCATGCTGCGCCTGGAGGTCGATCCCAAGCTGGCGTGGGCGCTCGCGCACCCCGAGCGCTTCCCCGTGGACCTGAACCGGGCGCCGCGCGAGCTGCTCTTGCGCGTGCCCGGCCTCGGCGTGAAGGCGGTGGACCGCCTGCTGCTCGCGCGCCGCGTGCGCCGCGTGCGCTCGGACGACCTGCAGCGCCTGCACGTGCCCGTGCGCAAGGTGCTGCCCTTCGTCGTCGTCGCGGACCACCGGCCTTCCGCCGACGGAACCCGCAGGCTGGCGGCGAGCGCGGCGACCCCGGTCATCCGCCCTCCCGAGCAGGCCGCCCTCTTCTGATGCTGGTGCGCCTGGCCAACGAGACGGACCTCGCGGGCTTTCGCCGCGAAGCGCGGGGGCTGCTGGCGCGGCGGGTCCCGCCGGAGCAGGTGTTCTGGTCCGCCGGGCCTTGCCACGACGATCTCTTCGCCGGCGAAGCCGGGCAGCAGGAAGACGTGCCTGAAGGCGGCATCACCGTTCCCACCGGCTTCCTGGAGCTTTGCCACACGGTGGTGCTGCACAGCGAGCCGCAGCGCTTCGGCCTGCTGTACCGGCTGCTGTGGCGTCTCGTGCACGAGCCCGGCCTGCGACACGACCCGCTCGACGCCGACATGCTGCAGGCGCGCCAGATGGCGCAGGCCGTGCAGCGCGACATCCACAAGATGCATGCCTTCGTGCGTTTCCGGCAGGTACCCGATGGGGACGACGCACGCGATCCGCTGCACGTGGCCTGGTTCGAGCCGGACCACCACATCGTGGAGGCGAACGCGCCCTGGTTCCGGCGCCGCTTCGCAAACATGCGCTGGGCCATCCTCACGCCGGAGCGCTGCGTCGAATGGGACCGACGGCAGCTGCACTTTCGCGCCGGTGCTCGCCGCGACGAGGCGCCGCCGCCCGATGCCGGCGAAGCGCTGTGGCTCACGTACTACCAGAGCATCTTCAATCCGGCACGGCTGAAGCTGCAGATGATGCGCAAGGAGATGCCGCGCCGCTACTGGCGCAACCTGCCGGAGGCGCAGCTGATCGCGCCGCTTGCGGCGGCGGCGCAGGAGCGCAGCGCGCACATGATCGAGCAGCCCGCGACGGTGACCACGCGCCGCATCCCGCGCTTTGCGGACAAGCCGCCGCCGCTGCTCGCGCCCGACGGGCTGGCCGACCTGAACGCACGGCTGCAGCACTGCCGCGAGTGCCCGATCGGCGCCTTGGCCACGCAGGCTGTCCCTGGCGAAGGGCCGCTGCGGCCGGCCGTGATGGTCGTGGGCGAGCAGCCCGGCGAACAGGAGGACCTGCGCGGGCGGCCCTTCGTCGGGCCCGCGGGCCAGCTGTTCGATCGCGCCTTGCAGCAGCTGGGTGTCGCCCGCGAAACGGTCTACGTGACGAATGCCCTGCGGCATTTCAAGTTCGAACTGCGCGGCAAGCGCCGCATCCACAAGACGCCCACGCAGCAGGAGGCACTCGCGTGCCGGCACTGGCTGGACGAAGAAATTGCGCTCGTGCAGCCGAAGGCGCTCGTCGCGCTCGGCGCCACCGCCGCGCGCGCGCTGCTCGGCCGGCCGGTGGCCGTGCTCAGCGAACGCGGCGAATGGTTCGAGCGGCCGGACGGCCTGCGCGTGCTGGTGACGCTGCATCCGTCGGCCTTGCTGCGGATGGAAGAGTCGCAGCTGCCGCAGGCGTTCGAGGCCTTCGTGCGGGACCTGTCGCTGGCGTGGTCCGGGAAGTAGCGCGGCGCGCCACGTCGCAGCGCGCCACCGCGCAGTGCTGCCTCAGAAGGCCTGCACGTGCTCCACCACCACTGCCGGCTCCTCGGGCTGCGGCTTGACCGCCGCCGGGGCAAGCAGCGTGGCGGGGCCGGGCGCGACAGCAGGCACGGCGACCGCGGATTGCACCGCGGGCTGCGCCTGCCCGGCGTCGTCCGACTTGAAGGCGACGGCCGCGACCGCGGCGGTGGCGAAGGCGACGGGGACGAGCCACCAGGCCGATCCGATGAACTGCCCGGCCTCGCGGCGAATGTGCTCTCTCATGGCTTCCTCCGGTGCACGCCGCAAGGCGTGTTCCGGTTCACTCTAGGAAGCGAAGCGCCATGCCGGAATAGCAAGCATCGGTGCGGGCGTGGCGTGAGGGCGCCAAGCCGCCGGAGATCAGGCGCACACGGATGCGAGGGGCACGTGGACCGCGACGCGCGTGCCGCCGGAGCCGCCGTGCACGTCGACGTAGCCCCCGAGCTGGCTCGCGCGGGTGCGCATGTTGGTGAGCCCGCGGCCGCTGGAGTCCTCGCCCACGCCGGCCGCGCCTATGCCGTTGTCGCGCACCTCCAGCACCAGTTCGCCGTCGACGAGGCGCAGCCGCACGTCGACCTTGGACGCGCCCGCATGCTTCACGACATTGGTCAGCGCCTCCTGCGCGACGCGCAGCAGTTGCAGGGCGGCATGCGGCGCGAGCCGCAGCGCCTCGTCGGGCACGGCGATCTCCCAGCTGGGATGGATGCCGCACGCGATCAGCTGCTGGCGCCAGCGGAACAGGAAGTTGCCCAGGGTGGAGCGGAAGTCCTGCTCCTGCGGCGCCAGCGTGTCGAGCGCCAGCCGCATGTCGGCGATGCAGCCGCGCAGCGCGTCGGCCACTACGCGCGACTCCAGGTCGGCGCGCTCGACGCGTGACAGCAGCACGAACAGGCGCGAACCGAGCCCGTCGTGCAGGTCGCGCATGATGCGCTGGCGCTCCTGCGCGGCGGCGTTCTCGCGCTCCAGCGCCGCCAGGCGCTGGTAGTTGGCCGCCAGTTCCTTCTCGCGCTGTCCCACGCGCAGCTCCAGCGTCTGGTTCACGTTTTCGGCCGTGCGCAACGCCCGCACGAAGCGCGCCGTCAGCAGCCCGCCCATGGCGAGCAGCACGAGGTTGGCACAGAGGTGCATCAGCTGGAAACGCTGCGCCGTCCACGACGCGAGCCAGGCGACGCCGGGGTCCAGGTCCCAGTTGATCAGGTAATCGTGCATGCCCGCCAGTGCGGCGATGGCCATGGTCACCGGCAGCGCCGCGGCTTCCAGCGTGCGCCGCCGCAGGAGGAACCAGCCGGAGACCGCGACGATGGTGCCGCCGATCGGCAGGAAGCCGCCGACCCACCAGCGGTTCACCAGCGGCTCCGCCGCGGGGCCCTGCGCGAGCAGCCACAGGGGGCCGACCAGCCAGTAGGCGAACAGGGCACGCTCGAACCAGGGCTTGTGGATGCCGGCGAGCCGCCATGCGAGCGCGGTCATGGCGACGATGAAACCGCCGGTGGCGCAGTGGAAGGCGACGCGCCACCAGAACCAGGCCTCGATCGGCATCATCTCCACCACGAAGGTCAGCGTGCGCAGGCCCCACAAGGCGACGGCGACGCCGAAGAGGCCGTACATGGCCTCGCCGGGACGGCGCCACCAGATCAACAGCATCGCGAGGGACACCAGCAGGCACACCGCGGCCGTGATCTGCGGCGTGGTGCTCACCCAGAACAGGCGCCGGTCGTGCAGCGGCTCGACTTCGGCCAGCGGGCCGAGCGAGGTGCTGGGAAAGCGCACCGCGCTCCCTGCGGGAGGCTGGGCCACCCGCACCAGCAGCTCGTTGGTTCCGGAGCGCAGCAGCGACGGGGGCAGCACCACCAGGTGCGGCCGCGTCCAGCGCACATGCGTCTCGGGCGTGTTCTCCGGGATCTGTTGCAGCAGCCCGCCATTGAGCCAGACCTCGCCGCCCTCGTAGAGGAAGGGAAAGAAGGCGGCCCAGGCCTGCGGCGGCCCGGACGGCATCTCGAAGCTCACCCGGTACCACGCCGGCGCGGCCGCGGCACCGGGCCGCGACTTGCGCCACAGATCCGGCAGCGTCACGCCCTGCCACGCGGCGTCGACGGCGGGCGGCGTGCGGCTGCTGTCCGTCGAGACCTGCGCCGCCGACACCTCCTGCACCGCAGCGCGCACCGGCAGGCCGAGGCCGCCGGCGACCGCGACCAGCAGCGCCAGCAGCCAGCTGCGCGCACGGGTCACAGCAGCCCCAGCTGGGTCGCCTCGTACACGGCCTCGCCGCGCGAATGCACGGCAAGCTTGCGGTAGATCTTGCGCACGTGCGCCACGACGGTGTGCGGGGAGATGCCCATGAGCTCGCTGATCGTGTCGAAGCTCAGGCCCTTGGCGGTCAGGCGCAGCAACTCGGTCTCGCGGTCGGTCAGCGGCGAGGCGGCCGCGCCGTCGAGGCTCCTGGAAGGTTGCGCCGGCGCCGGCGCCGCGCGCACCGGGCCCAGCGCAAGCCGGAAGCGGGCCAGGATGCGCCTGGCGATGCCGGGGCTGATGGGCGAACCGCCGCCGCGCAACTCGCGGATGCTGCAGACGATGCTCTCCGGCAAGGCGTCCTTGAGCAGGTAGCCGGCCGCGCCCGCCTCGATCGAGTCCAGCACGTGCTGGTCGTCGTCGAACATGGACACCACCAGCACGTCGCAGGGGCGCGGCTGGCGCATGGCCTCCCGGATGACTTCCACGCCGTCGATGTCCGGCAGGCCCAGGTCCAGCAGGACGACGTCCGGCTGGGCTGCCTCCAGCATCGCGATCGCGGCGCGGCCGGTGCCGGCGCTGCCCGCGAGCGCCAGGGCCGGGTCCATCAGGACGGCGTTGGTGAACCGGCGCAGGAATTCCGGTTCGTCTTCCACGATGAGCACCTTGGTTGCCATCTCAAACTCCCGGAGTAACGAGGCCATTCTGCTTGGCGGCCGGCGATCGCGCCTCTGCCAAACGAGGGAACCGTGCACATCCGCTTACCCGGCTTTGCACGCAGGGTGCATTCCGTTCGCGACGCCGACACGCCCCACGCGCAGCATGGGCCCAACCAGACAGGAGCAGTACCCATGAAAACCTCAGCCATCGTTTGCGCCGTCCTCGCGGGCACCTTCGGCCTCGGCGGCGTCGCCTCCGCCCAGGGGATGTACGGCCAGGGGGACCGTGGCGACCGCCGCCACGAGCAGCGCGCCGAGCAAGGCAATGACCACCGCCAAGGCCGCCAGGAACAGCGCTGGGATCAACGCCAGGAGCAGCGCTGGGACCAACGCCGGGACCAGCGCGGCGACCAGCGGGGCTGGCAGGGCAACCACCAGGCGAACCCGCCGCGTCACGTGTACCAGCAGCCCCGCTACGAAGCGCCGCGCCACGTCTACCAGCAACCCCGCTACGACGCCCCGCGCTACGTGTACCAGCAGCCGAACTACCGCGCGTCGAACCGCTTCTACCGCGGCGGCTACCTGCCCCACCAGTACCGGCAGCCCGTGTACTACGTCAACAACTGGAACGCGTATCCCTCGCTGTACGCGCCGCCGTACGGCCACCAGTGGATGAACGTGGACGGCGAGTTCCTGCTGGTGGCCCTGGCCACCGGCCTGATCGCCAACGCGCTGATCAACTGACGCGACAGCACCGGGGCCCGCGGCGCGGGCCAGTGCGCGCGTCGGCGCCGCCCAGGCGAGGAGCCCTGCGGCCTCAGCGTCCGGTGCGTGCCAGCCGCATCTCGTTGGCGCCCTGGTCGGCACCGCTGGCCGGCACGGTTTCGCCGCGGCGCTCCCGCACCTCGTCCAGGCGCGCCTGCAGCCGCTCGGGCGCATCCGCCCCCACGCCGACATACACGCCCGGCGTCAGGGTCACGTGGGCGGCCTCGAAGCTTCCCGCTCCGGCGCACAGCGTGGTGCGCGTCGGAGCCTCCTGCGCTGCCAGCACCAGCATGGCCGGCACCACCGCCTCCGGGCCGAAGGCGCCCAGCATGTCGGGCGGGAACAGGTCCTCGGTCATGCGCGTCACGGCCGTCGGCGCCAGGCAGTTCACCCGGATGTCGTGCTTCAGGCCCTCGATGGCGAGCGTCTGCATGAAGCCCACCAGGGCCATCTTGGCGGCCCCATAGTTGGTCTGGCCGAAGTTGCCGTAGAGGCCCGAGGACGAGGTCGTGAGCACGATCCGCCCGTATTTCTGCCGGGTCATCGCCGGCCACAGCGCCTTGCAGCAGTGCACGGCCCCCATGAGGTGCACGTCCAGCACCTGCCGGAAGTCGGCCAGGTCCATCTTGGCGAAGCTCTTGTCGCGCAGGATGCCGGCATTGCTCACCAGGACGTCCACCCGGCCCCAGGCGTCCAGCGCCTGGTCCGCCATGGCCTGGACGGCGTCGAAGTCCGTCACCGAGGCAGCGTTGGCCATCGCCTCGCCGCCGGCCGCCCGGATCTCGTCCACCACCTTCTGCGCAGCACCGACCGACCCGCCGGAGCCGTCGACCGCCCCGCCGAGGTCGTTGACCAGCACCCGCGCCCCGCGCGCGGCCAGTGCCAGTGCGTGCTGGCGGCCCAGCCCACCGCCTGCGCCGGTGACGATCGCGACCCGGCCTGTGAAATCCAGCGCCATCTCCTGACTCCCCGTGTGGCAAAAGCGGCGAATGTAACGCAGCGGCGGTGCCGCCCGTCGCCCGGCTTGTTTCGTCCAGGCTGACGGCGCGTCCTAGGCACTTGGCTTAAGTGCATCAATCTGTAAAGATGAAAGCAGCTCGGCCGTTTTGGACCGGGCCCGCCGTCCCGCCTGCCGCGTGGGACATCGAACTCAGGGAGTCACCATGGGCATGCTGGACCTGCTGCTGGGGAGAAAATCCTCTTCGGCCAGCGCACGCAACTCGCGATCGGGACCGCACAGCACGCAGTTCGTGGCCTCCCAACAGGGGCCCGTGTCGCAGTCGCCGCACAACGTGCGCAAGGACTTGCTCAAGCTGGTGCTGCGGGAGACGCTGACGCGCAACGGCATCCCGCAGGTCTGGATTGCCGCGGACATGCTGCGCACCACCAGCCCCAAGCGGGAACAAGGCGTGCACATGCGCTTCCTGGTGCGGGTGTGGGAGCCGCGCCTGCTGGAGCACGGCCCGGCGCTCGAGCGCGAATTCCTGCAACGCCTGCTGCTGCTGGACCCGCAGGCCGCCGGCTGGCTGATGGGCTTTTCCTGGCAGTTCACGCTGCCCGACGGCCACGTGCCCGGCGCGCTGCCGCACCCCGGATCCTGGACGGCGCCGCGCGAGCCGCTGGTGCGGCCGATGTCGGCGCCGGAGACCCGCCCGGGGGACATCATCGAAGGACCGGTGGTCTTGCCGAAGGGGGCCGAGGAGGTGCGGGCCGACCTGGAGCGCCTGCTGGCCGCGCGCGACGAGGACATGAAGCGCCACGCGCAGGGGCACACCGGCGACAACTTCGCCGCGACCCGTCCGGCCACCCTGTAGCGCGTCCCCGCCACCCCGCCCCGCGCGATGCGTGCCTTGCTGCGCGCCCTGCTTGCCTTGGTGCTCGCGTGCACGGGCCTGCAGGCGGGTGCGGCCGACGACCTGCCGCAGGCCCGAGGCGGCGTCATCGACCTGATGGCGCCCGGCGCCACGGCGCGCAGCCAGCCCTTGCGCGGCCAATGGGGGTTCACCTGGGGCCGCTTCGTCCACCCGGCGGGTGACGAGACCCCCGCGGCGACGGCCCCGGTCCCTGGCATCTGGAACGAACTGGACGTGGACGGCAAGCCGCCGGGGCCGGACGGCTTCGCCAGCTACACGCTGCTGGTGCGCTGCCCGGCGGGCGAGCAGCTCGCGCTTTCCATTCCGCCGCAGCGCACGGCCATGCGCACCTACGTCAACGGCCGACTCGTCGCGGCCCAGGGCGAACCGGGCACCAGCGAGGCCGAGGCGCGTCCCGCGATCGGCCGGCGCGCGCAACTGACCGATTCCTACCCCTGTCCGCTGCGCGTGACGATGCACCTGTCCAACTGGTCGCATCGCGCGGGCGGCGTGATCCGGGCGCCGGTGGCCGGCCCGATCGAGCAACTCGCGGTGGAGTCGCAGCAGCGCTTCGCGCTCGATACCTTGCTGGTGGGTGCCTACCTGGTCCTGAGCATCTCGCCGCTGTTCTTCTTCCTCGTGCGGCCCAAGGAGAAGGCGCCCTTGCTGTTCGGGCTGTTCGCGCTGGCGCAGACCGTCTACGCGGACATGACCGGCGAGCGCCTGCTGCTGCAGCTCTGGAAGGGCCCGCAGACGGCCTGGGAGCTGTTCCTGCGCACCGAATACACCTCCTGGTTCCTGTCGATGGCGCTGTTCCTGCTGCTGGTGGACCGGCTGTTCCCGCGCACGCTGCGGCCGGCGGCGGTGCGGGGGCTGCTGGTCGCATCCCTGCTCGGGCTGCTGGTGATCGACTTCACGCCGGCGCGCGTGTACAGCCAATACGTGGTCTTCGGCCAGGTGCTGGGCCTGGCGATCGGCCTGTCCATCGCCTGGAGCCTCGCGCGCGCGCTTCGCCAGGGCCGCCCCGACGCCGGCGTGATCCTCACCGGCATGGCGTGCCTGGCCGGCGTGCTCGCCGTGAACCTCACGCAGGTGCCCAGCGACCTGGCGCAGCGGGGCATCACGGCCTTCGGCCTGCTGGCCTTCGTGCTCTCGCCCGGCGTGGTGCTGCTGCGCCGGCTCGGACGCGCGCTGAACGTGGAAGAACTGCGCAGCGCCGAGGAGCGGGAGAAGGTGGACCTGCTGGTGCGCGCCACCCACGCCGGCATCCTGGACTGGGACTACACGCGCAACTTCACGCGCTACTCGCCGCGGCTGCTGGAGATCATGGACTACCCGGCGGACACGGACACGCGCCTGTGGCCCTTGTTCTTCGACCGCATCCACCCGGACGACCGCGCCGGGGTGCAGGACATCTTCATGAACCAGCTGCGCGACCGCTCGGTGCGCGGCGGCGAGATGAAGCACGAGCCGCACGAGTACCGCCTGCTGCGCGCCGATGGCCAACCGGTGTGGGTGCACGCCGAGGCGATCAGCCTGCGCGGTGCGGACGGGCGCACCCTGCGCTACATCTGCTCCTTCCACGACATCACCGACCAGCGCGCGGTCGCCGAAGGGCTCAAGCGCCAGAACGCGGCGCTGGCGGAGAACGCGCGCCTGCGCGAGGACGTGGAACGCATGTCGCGCCACGACCTGAAGACGCCGCTGAACAGCATCATCGGCGTCGCCCGGCTGCTGCGCGAGGACGCCAGCGTGCCGGCGGAGCAACGCGAGCTGCTGGCGATCGCGGAACGCGCCGGCTTCCGCCTGCTGGAGATGGTCAACCTGTCGCTGGACCTCTCCCGCATGGAGCTGGGCACCTACGCGTTCCGGCCGCAAGCGGTGAACCTGGACGACGTGATCGGGCGGGTGAAGCTGGACCTGCAGCCGCTGGCGCAATCGGCACGCGTGCACGTCCAGGTGGAGGACACGCCGCCGCGGCCGGTGTACGCGCGCGCCGAGGAACTGCTGTGCTATTCCATCCTGGCCAACGTGCTGAAGAACGCGATCGAGGCGACACCGCGCGGCGGCACCGTGAGCGTGCGCGTCGAAGCGGGCGAGCCCCTGCGCGTACGCGTGCACAACCCTGCACGCGTGCCCGAAGCGATCGTCGGCCGGTTCTTCGACAAGTACGTCACCGCGGGCAAGGGCGGGGGCACCGGCCTGGGCACCTATTCCGCGCGGCTGATGGCCCGGGTGCAGAACGGGGAGCTGGAGATGCAGACGGGCCACAGCGGCACGCTGCTGACCCTGACGCTGCAGGCGCTGGACCCGGCGACGCTGCCGCCCGCCACGAGCGCGCACCCGGCGGCCGCGGCGAGGATCACGCCCGCCGACTTCCCGGCCCGGCGCGTGCTGGTGGTGGACGACGATGAATACAACCGGCTGCTGCTGCTGCGCTACCTGCCCTCGCCGCCTTTCACGGTGGAGACCGCCGCCGACGGCGCCGCGGCGGTCGAGGCCGTGGCGCGCCAGTGGCCGGACCTCGTGCTGATCGACATGGAAATGCCCGTCATGGACGGCCTGGAGGCGGTGGCCTGGATCCGCCGGCGCGAGCAGGCGCAAGGGCGGCGGCCGGTGGCGATCGTCATGATGTCCTCCAACGACGACGCGGCCTCCATCCGCCGCGGGCTGGAGGCGGGCAGCAACCGCTACCTGAGCAAGCCCTTCACCCGCGAAACCCTGCTGGCGCTGTTCCACGAACTCGGGAGCACCGAGGTCCCGGTATCGGAGCCGGCGCCACTGGAGACGGCGCCGCCGCGGGCGGCCCACGCCGACGCGCCCATGCCGCCCGACGCGCCGGTGTGCGTCGACCGCGAGCTGTTGCCGGAGGTTCCCGCTTTCCTCGATTCACGCCGGCGCCTGGTGGAGAACATGGCGGACGCGCTGACGGCCGGCGACCGTGGCCAGTTGCACAGCGTCGCCCATCGCGCCGCCGGCGGACTGGCGCTGTTCGGCTTCCAGTGGGCCGCCTGGCAGAGCCGCACGATCTCCACCCACGCCGCCGAGGCGGACGCGGACCACCTGCGCGAGGACATCGAGCGGCTGCGGCGCCACCTGGACGAAGTCCAGGTGCTCTAGTCCCGGAAATGACAAAGCGGCCCGGAGGGCCGCTTGCGAAGGGGAGCCGCGGATCAGCGACGGCGGTGCTGCGGCGGCCCGCCGGTGGTGTTGCGGTTCGGCAGGTGGCGGAACATGATGCGTCCCTTGGTCAGGTCGTAGGGCGACAGTTCCAGGCTCACCAGGTCGCCGGCGATGATGCGGATGTGGTTCTTGCGCATCTTGCCGCCGGTGTAGGCCACCAGTTCATGGCCGTTGTCCAGGATCACGCGATAGCGCGAATCCGGCAGGATCTCGGCCACGCGGCCGTTCATTTCGATCAGTTCTTCCTTCGCCATGCATGGTCCTTCTGCCACGGCCTCGCTGCCCCCCACGGGACGGGCAGCGCCGGCGGTTGAAATGGATGGGCCGGCCCCAGCGGCCGGAGCGGGCAGATTGCAGCCTGGTGCCTGCGCTGGCACGGGCCGGTCTGCCGCGGGTCGCAGTGCGCTGAGACGCACTCCGACCCCCAATACCTCCGTATTGTAAGCTGCTGTCGGCCGGACGCCCAGCAGGAGACATCGCGTCCCCGGGCGAGGCCTGGCACAGCCTTCGCCGGTGGATTGCGCCCGCGAAGTCACGGGCGGCAACATGACGACGCCCGGCTAACGCCCGGCGCTGGCCCGCGCCGCCGCGATCACCGCGGCGAGTTCGCCCAGCTGCGCCTGGTGTTGGGCGGCAAGCACCGCGACGAGCCGCCGGCCCTTGGCCGTGAGGTGCACCTCCACCAGGCGGCCGTCCAGGTCGTTGGGCTGGCGCCGCACGAGCCCCGCCTCCTCGCAGCGCGTGACCAACGTGACCACCCCGTGCGGGGCGGTCTGCAGGCGCTCGGCCAGCTCGCCGATGCTGGCCCAGTCGCGGTCCGGGAAGCCCTGCGTGTGCAGCATCAGGTGGTGTTGCACGGCCGTGACCCCTGCGGCCCTGGCCGCGTCCTCGCCGAAGCGCAGGAACTTTCGCAGCTCGTAGCGGAACTGCGACTGCCGCTCCAGCCCGGCCTTGTCCAGCGGCTGCACCTTCCTCGCCTCCATCCTGGTCGTCCCCATGGGCAACACGCCCGCGCCGTCAATGTACACCCCCGAACCTGACCGGAACCCCTCGCGGCGCGAGGCATTTACATCATGCCGTGATATAACTGGCCTCTCGCATACAAGGAGACAAGATGCCATGAAGTACCGCATCCGCAACCAGCACGACGTGGCAGCCGGGCTGATCTACGTCGTCGCCGGCGCCGGCTTCAGCCTGGGCGCCCTCAACTACAAGATCGGCGAGGCCGCGCGCATGGGGCCGGGATGGTTCCCGTTCTGGGTCGGCGTCCTGCTGGTGGCCGTGGGCTTCGCCACCGCCGCGGGCGGCATGCGCCCCTCGGCCGCCGAGGACAAGGTGAAGCGGCCGGAACTGCGCAGCCTGGCCTGGGTCCTGGGTGCGGTGGTGCTGTTCGGCGTGCTGCTGCAGCCGGCCGGACTGGTGCTGTCGCTTGCCGTGCTCGTCATCGTTTCCAGCCTGGCGAGCCACGAGTTCAGCTGGAAGGGCACGCTCCTCAATGCCGCGGTGCTGATCGCCTTCAGCGTCGGCGCCTTCATCAAGGGAATCAACCTGCAGATCCCGCTCTGGCCGTCCTTCCTGGCCTGAGGTGACAAGAACATGGAACTGATCTCCCACCTGGCGCTGGGCTTCGAGACCGCGCTCAGCCTGCACAACCTCTTCTACGCCTTCATCGGCTGCCTGCTCGGGACGCTGATCGGCGTGCTGCCCGGCCTCGGCCCGTCCACGACGATCGCGATGCTGCTGCCGATCACCTACACGCTGCCGCCGGTCTCGGCGCTGATCATGCTGGCCGGCATCTACTACGGCGCGCAGTACGGCGGCTCCACGACCGCCATCCTGGTGAACCTGCCGGGCGAATCGTCCTCGGTGGTGACCGCCATCGACGGCTACCAGATGGCGCGCAAGGGCCGCGCGGGCGCCGCGCTCGCCACCGCCGGCATCAGCTCCTTCATCGCCGGCTGCGTGGCCACGCTGCTGCTGGCCGCCTTCGCCACGCCGATGGCGGAACTGGCCTTCAACTTCGGCCCGGCGGAGTACTTCTCGCTGATGGTGCTGGGCCTCGTCGGCGCGGTCGTGCTCGCTTCCGGTTCGCTGATCAAGGCGATCGGCATGATCCTGCTCGGGCTGGTGCTGGGCCTGGTCGGCACCGACGTCAACTCCGGCGTGGCGCGCTACTCGTTCAACATCCCGGAGCTCACCGACGGCATCAACTTCGTCGGCGTGGCCATGGGCCTGTTCGGCTTCGCCGAGATCATCGCCAACGTCGAGCAGCGCGAGCACCGCGAGACCTTCACCAACAAGGTGACCAACCTGTTTCCCACGATGGCGGACTTCAAGCGCATGCTGCCGGCCGCCCTGCGCGGCACGGCACTGGGCTCCGCGCTGGGCATGTTGCCCGGTGGCGGCGCCACACTGTCCTCCTTCGCCGCCTACACGCTGGAGAAGAAGCTGTCGAAGAACAGCGCCGAATTCGGCCACGGCGCGATCGAAGGCGTGGCGGGCCCCGAAGCCGCCAACAACGCGGGCGCGCAGACCTCCTTCGTGCCGCTGCTCACGCTGGGCATCCCGTCCAACGTGGTGATGGCGCTGATGGTGGGCGCGATGACGATCCACAACATCCAGCCGGGCCCGCAGGTGATGACCAGCAACCCGGAACTGTTCTGGGGCCTGATCGCCTCCATGTGGATCGGCAACGCGATGCTGATCGTGCTGAACCTGCCCCTGATCGGGCTGTGGGTGAAGCTGCTGAAGGTGCCTTACCGCTACCTGTACCCGGCCATCCTGGTGTTCTGCTGCATCGGCGTCTACTCGATCAACAACAACATCTTCGACGTGTTCGTGACCGCGGGCTTCGGCGTCGCCGGCTACGTGTTCGCCCGCTGCGGCATGGAACCCGCGCCGCTGCTCCTGGGCTTCGTGCTGGGCCCGATGATGGAAGAGAACCTGCGCCGCGCGCTGCTGCTGTCGCGGGGCGACTTCTCCACCCTGGTCACGCGGCCGCTGTCGGCCACGCTGCTGGCGGCCACCCTGGTGCTGCTGGTGATCGTGGCGCTGCCCGCCATCCGCAAGACGCGCGAGGACGCGTTCCAGGAAGCCTGATCCGGGGCGTCGTTGGAAAAGGGAAGAAAGAAAAAAGCGGCGCACTGCGCCGCTTTTTTTCGTCCGCCGTGGTTCAGCGCATCAGGCCGTTGATGCCGTCCACCACCATCATGGAACCGGCGGCCACCAGCAGGATGTCGCCGGCGACCTGCACGTACTTGTGGCCCACGGGCACGGGCGGCAGGGTGACGACGATCTGCTGCGGCACCGGGTAGACCACCACGGTGGTGGGCAGCGGCTGGCCGACGAACCACTGCTTCTTCGCCTGGCCGGGGGGCATGCAGCCGTTGTTCTTCTTCGCCAGGCCGGGCGGGCAGTGCTTGCCCGAGGAATAGTAGGTGTGGACCGAATCGCGGTCGCGGCCGCTGAAGAAGGCGCCCTGCTGCGGGCCCTTGCCGGCGTGCTTGCCATGGCCGCCGTCGTCACCCTTTCCGCCCTTGTGGCCGTGCTCCTCGGCACCGCCGCCGCCATGCTTGCCGCCGCCGGCCCAGGAGGGCGGGCCGGCGAGCGCCGGCGCCGTGATGAAGGCGGCGAGCAGCAGCGCCAGCGCGCTGCGGGAGGGGGACAGGGTGCTCATGGTTTTCCTTCGTGCGGGTATGCCACGCCAACGCGGCGTTGGCCGCAGGCGTTGACCGGCACCCTGTGGTCGCTGTCGCATCTCCTGCCGCATCCGACCGAGCGGTGCGGGCGCGCGGTCGAACGGCGGGCGGCAGGGAACCCTATTCCACCTGGAACGAAGTGACCACCAGCCGCGCGGGCCCGGTGGCATAGACACCGTGCCCGGCACCGTCGCCACCGCCAAGGACGAAGCCGACGCGGGCCGTCTCGCGCAATGCCTGGTCGAAGGCGGCCGGATTGTTCGCGCGCGTCGAGCTCAGCACGGCACCCCAGTTGCCGTCGAAGCGCGCCTCCACCGTTTCCTCGTCCCCCGGCTGCAGGGGCGACTTGTGGGCGAAGCCTGCATACCAGCGGTAGGACTCGCGCGCCGCCGTCCAGGTGTCGCCGCTGCGCTGGAAGTACAGCGTCAAGGTCGCCGGATTGGCCGGGAAGTTCCTCGGCACGATCCGGACGCCGGGGGCCGCTTCGATGCGGTAGCGCATCGTCATCTTCGTCTTTCCGGCAAGGGGTCCGGTCGGCATCGTCACGTAGTGCACGGACCCGGCTTGCTGCGTCGGGCCCGGCAGGTCGATGGTCCAGCCGGCCCCCTTGCCGGCGGGCTGCGCGGTGGGATGCAGCGGCACGCCGGAGGAATAGTTCTCGCCATTGACGATGGGCCCGATCTCCCAGGCAGTGGGATCCGCCGCGTCCAGGTTGAGCGAAAGAGCGGCGCGGGTCTGCGCCGCCACGGGGAGGTCTTCGGCGGGACCGTCGTTGCCGCCGCCACCGCCACCACACGCGGAGAGGAGAAGAAGAACCGCCGAAGCGGCGGCGAAGGCGCACGGGCGCGCCTGCCCCTGGCGCAGGGCCATGAGTTTCGAAATCATCGTTGTGTTTGTTGCGAGGTCGCGCCCGCGCGGGCGCAGGTCGTCCCAGCGCAGGAGACGCCCTTCGGCGTCTCCCGCGCTGTGTCAGTACGGGGGAAAGATCAGCGGCGGCCTGGCGAACGCCAGGCCGGCATCAGCGGGGGATGGTCAGCTCAGGGCCGGCGCGGCGCACGCACTCCATGTGCGATGGCCGACGGGCGATGGCGATCGGAAGATTGCGCGGTATCCATGGGGGCTCCCTGCTTTTTATGAACTACGGGCAGGACTCTAGGGCCGCGCGGACCCGCCACAAGGACGAGAACAATTGCTTGCGCGCAGCGCCGTCGAACGGCGCGAACGAGCAGGTCAGACGGCGGCGAGCGCAGGCGCGACAGCGGATTGCGTAAGACCTAAGCGCTCAGGAGAGATGTACTGCTGCCGGTATTGCTCGAACGGCATGGTGTCGGCCGCTTCGACCGCCTCCTGGTCGTCCAGGGACTGGCGGGCCAGCATCTCCATCTTCGCCTGCAACCCGCCCGTCCACGGCAGCTTCAGCACCTTGGACTTGGCGAGCTCGGACTGCGTGCGCGTGAACGCCGCGAAGCTGTTGCCATGCTCGCGCGCCATCGCCGCCAGCACGCGGGCCGAAGGCAGCATCTCCGGGTTCTGCAGCAGCGCCTCGGCGGAGCGCAGCGCGTCGCCGTAGTCGCTCGTGCCATGGATCTCGTCGAGCAGCGCCGCGATGGGCCGGCAGTCGGCGACGATTTCCGCGCCCCAGTCGGTGAGCTTGACTTCGCGGTCCCCGCGTTCCAGCAGGAGCGTGGGATCCCGCCCGAAGGCCGCGGTGCGGTGCTGGTTGCGCCCGAGCGCGGCGATCTCCTGCGGCGTGTCCTGCGGGCTGTCGGCCAGCAGGCAGTGCAGCAGGAAGATGTCCAGGAAGCGGATGGTCTGCGCCTTGATGCCGATCGGCACGAAGGGGTCGAGGTCCATCAGCCGCACCTCGACGTACTCCACGCCGCGCTCGCGCAGCGCGTGCAGCGGCCGCTCGCCGGGGCGGATCACCCGCTTGGGACGGATCGTGCCGTAGAACTCGTTCTCGATCTGCAGCAGCGTGGTGGCGAGCTGGTTGTACTCGCCGCCGGGGTTGGTGATGCCGACCTTCTCGTAGGCGGCATAGGGCTTGGTGAGCGCCTCGTGCAGCGAAGCCGCGTAGCCTTCGAGGCTGTTGTAGCTCACGGCCAGGCTCGCCTGCGCGTCGCTCTGGTAACCCAGCCGGCCCATGCGCAGGGAGGTGCCGTGCGGCATGTACACCGTGCCGGGCGACAGCGTCTGCAGTTCGTGCTTGCGGCCGGCCACGAAGGTGGAGCACGCTGCCGGCGAAGCGCCGAACAGGTACAGCAGCAGGAAGGCGTGCCGGCGGAAATTGCGGATCAGCCGGAAGTACTCGGCATCGCTGACGCCCGGCAGGGACCAGTTGTAGTGGATGCCGGAGATCGTCTGCATGCGCCGGCCGTAGCGGTGCGCCAGGCCCATGCGGTAGACGCTCTTGGCACGGCCCACGTTGGAGGAGCCGTAACGGCCGATGGGGATGTTCTCGTCGGCCGGCAGCGTGCAGGGCATGCTGCTGACCCACATCATCTCGTCGCCCAGCGCGCGGTAGGTGAACTGGTGCACCTGCGTCAGTTCCTCGAGGCACTGCTCCACGCTGGCGTGCACGCCGGTGATCAGCTCCAGCTGCGATTCGCTGTAGTCGGTGGTGATGTTCGGATGCGTCAGGGCCGAGCCCAGCGCCGCCGGATGGGGGGTCAGGGCCAGCGCGCCGGTCTCGGTCGCGCGCAGGCTCTCCTTCTCGATGCCGCGGCGGATGCCTTGCAGCCGCGCGGGCGCGAGCGTGCTCAAGGCTTCTTGCAGTTTGCTCATGGGAATCTTGTCTCTTTCGCCCGGTCTGTCTTTGCGCGTGCAAAGTTAACACCTTTGCGACAAACCTGCTTGCCTGGGAGCATGCACGGGCGTCCCTCCTGTGCTAGGAGGGGTGTCCCGGGCGCCGCGGGCGCCCATGCGACACCGATGCCACCGGCCTGGTGGCGGGGTCCATGGGGCGCCGGGGTCGGCGCCCCAGGGATGCAAGGCTCAGGACGTCGTCTTCTCGCGGTACTCCACGTCCTGGATCTCCTTTTCCAGGGTCTCGCGGCTCTCGTTGAGGACCTCGTCGGCTTCCTGCGGGACCTGGCCGTCGGGCGTCAGCTTGTCGACCATCTGCGGCATGATGGCCGCGAAGGCCCTGGCAACCTCTTCCTGCGGCACGCCCAGGCGCTGCGCCATCTGCTGCAGTTCGTTCTGCCCCACCACCTGTTCCACGGCGCGCTCGTCCAGGTTGTCGTTGTCGCCGGTGTCCACCCAGGACTGCGCCTGCCGGCCGAAACCCTGCTGCTTGAAGCGATCCAGCACCGCGCCCATGCCGCCGTTCTTCTGCACCCAGCGCATGGCCAGGGGCAACAGCATCACCAGCAGCGCGGTGGGGTTCGCGTAAGGCCGCGTGCCTCCGGGCACGCCCATGGGCGTGCCGCGGTTGCGCATCGCGCCGGCAAGCACGCTGCCCAGGGCGACGCCGCCCAGCGCACCGCCAAGGCCGCCGCCCATGCGGCCGCCGCCGAGCCCACCCAGGCCGCCCATGCTGCCGCCGATGCCGCCGCCCATGCGGCGCCGGCCCAGCGCCTGGCCGAAGAGTCCGCCGAGCACCTGGCCCAGCAAGGGATTGTTGTAGTTCATCGAAAGCTCCTTCGTTTCATGGATGCCTTCGAGCCTACGGAAGCTGCGCGGCCGCGGTGTAGGCCCGGGGCGCTAGCCGTTCGCGGACAGGACCCGCACGATGAACGCGTTCAGTTCCTCGACCTCCTGCGGGTGCACGGAGTGGGCCATGACGTACTCGTGCCATTCCACGGGATAGCCCAGCGCCAGCAGCGCGTCGCGCGATGCCTCCGCGCGTTCGAGGTGCACCACCTCGTCGTGGGTGCCGTGCGCCAGGAAGATGGGTGTTTCCTGGTTGGCGGGGTGCCGTTCGGCCGCGGTCTTGTCGGCCAGCGGCAGGTAGCCCGACAGACCCACGATGCCGGCGAGCCGCTGCGGGTGGCGCAGGCCGGTGAGCAGCGCCATGGCGCAGCCTTGGGAGAAGCCGGCCAGCACGATGCGCTCGGCGGGGATGCCGCGCTGCTTCTCGCGCGCGATCAGCGCCTCCACCAGCTGCTGCGAGCGGCGCAGCCCTGCCTCGTCCTGCGGCGCCCCTTCCTCGAAACCCAGGATGTCGTACCAGGCGCGCATGCGGTAGCCGTTGTTGATGGTCACCGGCATCACGGGCGCATGCGGGAACAGGAATCGCACGGGCCCGACGCTGTCCAGCTGGAGCTCCTCGGCGATGGGAACGAAGTCGTTGCCATCTGCGCCGAGTCCGTGGAGGATCAGGATGGCGGCGGTGGGCTTGTCGCCCGTTTCGGCTTCGATGACGTCCAGCATGCGTTGCTCCTTTGGCCCGCGAGCATAGCTGCTGCCGGCAGGCATCGTCCGACACGGGGATGCAAGGCATCCGACTTGCCTTGCAGCCCGGCCGTCGCGCAGCATGGTGTCAGACCCGAAAGGAAACCGCATGAAAGTGCAAGTCAACACCTCCAACGACATCGACAACAAGGACGCCCTCGAGCGCTGGGCCAACGAATACCTCAACGAACAGCTCGCCCGCTTCGACCAGGACCTCACCAGCATCGAAGTGCAGATGAGCGACGAGAACCATGGGGCCAAGGGCGGGGGCGATGACAAGCGCTGCACCATGGAAGCCCGCATCACCGGCCGCTCGCCGGTGGCCGTCACCAACTACGCCGCCAACCAGGACCTCGCCTTCCGCGGCGCCGCCGACAAGCTGGCGCACGCGCTGGACCACACCTTCGGCAAGCTCGACCGCCGGGAGCACCGCGAGCGCGAGACCATCCGGCGCGACCCGGAAGTGCTGGAGCAGCTGGTCCCGCCCCAGTCCTGAACCCAGTCAATAGACGATGGGCGTGCTGTACCGCGGATCGCGGTGCCACGCCCAGTAGGTTTCGGCCAGCCGGTGCGTAAGCGCGCCGGCGCGGCCGCTGCCCACGGGGCGGCCGTCGATGCGCGTGACCGGCAGCACGCCCCCGCCCGAGCTGCTCAGGAAAGCTTCGTCCGCCGTGCGCAGTTCGGCGGCGGCCAGGGCGCGTGTTTCCACCGGGATGCCTTGCGATTGCGCGATCTCGATCACCGTGCGCCGCGTGATCCCTTCGAGCACGCCGTCCCTGGGCGTGACCAGCCGTCCTGCGCGCACGGCGAACACGTTGAAGCCCGGCCCTTCGACCACGTGGCCCTGGCCGTCCGTCAGCAGCACCGTGTCGGCGCCCGCATCGAGCGCTTCCAGCAGGCCCATGGTCATGTCGTTCCAGTGGTAGTTCTTGGCGGTGGGATCCACGCTCGTGGCCGGGATGCGCTCCACGGCGCTGATGTGCACGTCCAGGCCGCGCCGGCGCTGCTCCTCGTTGGCGATCCACACATAGGGCACGGCGAAGGCATGGAACTGGTTCACCGCCTGCCTCGGGTCGCGCGAGCCCCAGGGCGGCTGCCCGCGCGTGCAGAGCATTTCGACGTACGCGCTGCGCAGCCCGGCGAGCCGCACGCATTGCGTCAGGATCGCCGCAACTTCTGCCGCGTCGCGCCCCGGGTCCAGCCGGAAGCGGCGGCAGCTCCGCGCGAAGCGCTCCAGGTGCGCATCCAGCCGGAAGAAAGCCCCGTCCCAGACCGTCACCACGTCGTAAGCGGCGTCCGAGCGCAGGAAGCCCCAGTCCGTCAGCGGCACGCTCGCCTGCGCGATCGGTACGTAGCCGCCCCGCTGCCAGGCGGCACCCTGCGAATAGTCGGGCATGGTCATCCGCCGCATTCTGCGAGCGCGCTCCGCAACACCTGTAGCAAGATGTTCCGACTGCGGCGCGGCGTGCCCCCGCCACCGGCGCCCATGCGTAAATCCCGCTCTGCGCCGCGCCGCGCCGGCCGCTCGCCACAAGGAGCGAATCGATGAACCCCGCATTCCGCAAAACGTGCTGCCGCGTCCTGGTGGTGTCCGTGCTGGCACTGTCCTTCCAGACCGCGCGCGCGGGCCTGATCGGCGCCGAGCAGGCCGCCACGCCCTCGGCCGAGCGCACCCTGCTGCTGGACATGCTGGAGCGCGCCGAAGTCGCCGCGCAGTTGCGCTCCGCCGGCGTCGACCCGCGCGCCGCGCGTGAACGCCTGCAGGCCCTGAGCGAGCAGGAAGTGCAGGCGATGGCGCAGGACATCCAGGCCGCGCCCGCCGGCGCCGCGAGTGACTGGGCCTGGCTCGCCGTGATCCTGATCGGCGCCCTGGTCTGGTACTACGCCATCCGCAAGTAAGGGACGACGCAGGCGATGCTTCGCAGGCTGGCGCGCCCCGCGCGATGGCTCACCGCGTGGACCGCCGCGGTCCTGCTGGCGGGCTGCGCCCACCTGATCCCGCAGACCGTGGACCTGCGCACGGCCTGGCCCGAAGGCGTGCCGCTGCAGGCGGAACTCGCGCGCGTGCCCTTCTTCCCCCAGGACGCGTACCAATGCGGCCCGGCCGCCCTGGCGATGGCCATGGACTACGCCGGCGCTGCGGTGCGGCCGGAGGCGCTGGTCGAGGAGGTCTGGCTGCCCGCGCGGCACGGCAGCCTGCAGCTGGAAATGCTCGCGGCCCCGCGCCGGCACGGGCTCGTGGGCTACAAGCTCGAACCGCGCTACGCCGACCTGCTGCGCGAGGTGGCGGCGGGACACCCCGTCATCGTGCTGCAGGACGTCGGGCTGCTGTTCCCGCAGTGGCACTACGCGGTCGTCAACGGCTACGACTACGGCACCGGCACCGTCTACCTGCGCTCCGGTCTGCAGATGCGGCAGGCCATGCCCTTCTCCTACTTCGAGCGCACCTGGCTGGCGGGCAAGTACTGGGCGATGGTGGTGCTGGATGCGGACCACATCGCGGCCACCGCCAGCGAAGAAGCCTGGCTCAAGACGCTGCTTGGCCTGGCGCGGGGGGGCGCCGCCAACGCCAGCGTGCGGGCCTACCGCGCGGCGCTCGCGCGCTGGCCGGACAGCCTGCCCGCGGCCGTCGGGCTGGCCAACCACCTGCACGAAGCCGGCTCCCTGGACGAAGCGGCAAGCGTCCTGCGCTCGTCCATGCAGCGGCACCCGGATTCCGTGATCCTGCTGAACAACCTCGCACAGACCCTGTCCGACCAGGGCCGCAACAGCGAGGCGCTGGCCCTCATCCTCCGCGCGGACGCGGCGCGCAGCCCCTTCGCCAGCGAAATCCGCGCGACGCGGCAGCTGATCGAGGAACGCCTGCGCGCCGGCGGCTCCTAGCGCAGGACGCGCGCGACGCGGCTCACGAAACCGGGGCTGTGTGCGGGATCCATCCAGCGCACCACGATGACCGCCTGGTGCGCGGGATCGATCCAGGTGTAGTGGCCGCCCGCCCCCACCATGAACCAGCTCCCGCGCGAGGCGTCCGCGAACATCGCGCCATTGCGGTTGAGCCAGGTGAGCCAGCCGTAGAAGGGCGCGATGGCGCAGGGCTGCTGCATGCGCGCGATCCACTCCGCCGGCAGCAGCCGCTGCCCGGCGTGCATGCCCCCGTCCAGCAGCAGTTGCGCGATGCGCGCCTGGTCGCGCGCGCCGATGGAGACGCCGCCGCCCCAGTGCGAGCCACCCGGCACCGACTGCACCCGCAGCCCGCCGATGTCCACCCAGGCGTCGTCGTAGCCTTCCCAGCGGAAGCCGTCGCCGCCGCCCAGGGGCCGCAGCACCGCCTCTTCGAACACCTCCGGCAGCGGCCGGCGGAACAGGTGCAGCAGCGCCAGCGAGAGCTGGTTGATCCGCACGTCGTTGTATTCCCAGTAGCTGCCCGGGGCCTGCAGGCGCCGCGCCTCGCCCTTGGCGCCCTGCGGCGGCTTGGGGTCGTGCGACACGCGGCGGTTGTGTTCCACCGTGTCCGGCATGCCCAGGCAGCTGCCTTGCCATTCGCTGGTCTGCTCCAGCATGTGCGCCCAGGTCACGGCGCGGTTGTGCGCGTCGTCGAAACCGATGCCGGGCAAGGCAGCGGCGATGGGCTGCTGCGGGTCCGGCAGCAAGCCGCGCGCATGCGCCAGGCCGGCGAGCAAGGCCAGGTAGGTCTTGGCGACGCTGAAGGTCAGGTCGGCGCGATCCGGCTCGCCCCAGGCGGCGACCTCGCGCCCGGCGATGCGGATCACGCCCGACACCGGCCCCCGGGCGTGCACGGGGCCGCGCAGGCGGTTGAACGGCGGCGGGTCCGCGTGGTGCACGCCCCAGTGCGCGGGGTCGGCCGCAGGATCGCGCGGCCAGGGCACTTCGTGCGCCTGGGCAAAGGCAATGGCTTCGCTGAAATCGGGCATCCCGCGAGCATAAGGCGCCGGCCCGATGCCTTGCTGCCCGAGGCGCCCGCGCGTCTGCTAGCCTCGTGCCATGGAGTTGAACACGACGCGCATCGAGGGCCCCGCCGCCCCGTCGGCCACGGTGGTGCTGCTGCGCGATGCGGGCGGCGATCTCGAAGTCTTCCTGCTGCGGCGGCACAGCCAGTCCGACGTGCTGGGCGGCGCCTATGTCTTTCCCGGCGGCAAAGCCGACCCGGAAGACCTGCTATGGGCGCAGCGGCTGGACCGCGAGGCGCGCGCGCTGCATGCCGCGCTGGGCGAACCCGAGCTCGCCCCCGAAGAGGCGGCGGCCCTGTTCGTGACCGCGATCCGGGAAGTGTTCGAGGAGACGGGCCTGCTGTTCGCCGGCCTCACGCCGGCGCAGGCGAGCCAGGCCTGGGCGGCGCTGCGCGCAGGGCCGCGCTTCGACGAACTGTTCCAGGGCGCGGACCTGCTGCTGCATGCGGGCGCGCTGCAGCCCTGGTCGCGCTGGATCACGCCGACCCTCAGCAGCGTGGGACGCAAGCGCTTCGACACGCGCTTCTTCGTGGCCACCGTGCCGCCGGGCCAGGAGCCGAGGCACGACACGCACGAAGCGACCGAGAGCCTGTGGCTCACGCCGCGCGCCGCGCTGCGCCAGTACTGGGACGGGCAGATCGAGCTGGCGCCGCCGCAGATCATGAGCCTGACGCACCTGGCGCGGCACCGGAGCGTGGCCAGCGTCATGGCCGCGGCGGCGGCGCGCCGGCCGCCCTGCATCCGGCCCGAGCCGCGCGACGTCGACGGCGTGCGCGTGCTGTGCTACCCGGGCGATCCCGGGCACAGCGAGAGCGAGCGGCAGCTGCCCGGCCCGACCCGGCTGTCCTGGCGCAACGGGCGCTTCGAGCCGGACGCGGGGCTGGACGTCCTCCTCGGCGATTGACCACGGGGTGCGCAGCGGCCGGACTACAGCCGCAAGCGGACAGCGCCTGCGATCTTTCCACGGCCGGGGGGCTCCAATCCATCAAAGCCCGCCGGATTCCGCGCTACAACGACAGGGATCGGACTCTTCCGCCGCCGCAGGCGATGAGCGAGACCATTGTCCAGTGGACCGGCGGCTTCCCCCGCGGATGAAACGGCGCCCCGGCGCCGTTTCCTTTTGGGGCGGCGGACGCGGCCACCGGCAAGGGGACGATTGCGGCTCCCACGGGGGGCAGCGCCCTCCACCTACAGAACCGCGGCGCCCGGCCGCCCTAACCTCTGGGCCAGCACAACACGTTGTACCGGGAGACCCCACGATGACCCCGACCATGATGCGCATCTTCACCCTGGTGGGTATCGCGCTGGCCATGGCGAGCATGCAGCTCAAGGCGCGCGCGGACACCCAGCCGCATGCCACGCCCTCCGTCCACGCTTGCGCCTTCGTCGTGGTCCCCGACGCCTGACCCCGCGAGGTTCCTTTGCACACCCCCTTTCCTTCCGATGACGCCCTGCGGCCGCGCCACCGCCGCCCGCGCACCGGTGTCGCGCTGGCCTGGTCCCTGGTCTTCTCCGCGATCCTCGGCGGTGCGGTGTTCGCCTCCGATCCGGCGCACCTGCGCCTGGGCGGCCAGGCCGAGAACACCCAGGTCGTGCGCGCCGTGGTGGAGCAGCAGCTGAACGCGCTGGCCAACGAGGACGCGCTGCAGGCCTTCGCGCTCGCCGACCAGGACCTGCGCACCCAGTTCGGCACGGCCGACGCCTTCCTCGCGACGGTGCGCGAGCAGTACCCGATGCTGATGCATCCCACGAGCCTGCTGTTCCTCAAGCCCGAGACCGACGGCACCATCGCGATGCAGCGCGTGCGCGTCGCCGACGAGGGCGGCGCCTCCTGGACGCTGACCTACCTGCTCAATCGCGAGGGCGGCAAGCAGTGGCGCATCAGCGGCTGCGTCGTGACCGCCGAAGGCCGGCAGATCCTCACCTGAGCCTCGCGCCGCCATGAAAAAAAAGGCCGCCCGGAGGCGGCCTTTTCGTTGCGAGGTGTCCCTGTCGTCAGTTGCGGTCGGCCTTGGCGACCTTCTTGGACTTCTTCGCCTTCTTGGTGGTGTCCGTGTCGGCCGCCATCGTGCTGCCGCCGCTGGAGGAGTTGCTCATGGACGTGCCGGAGCTGGCGGAACCGGAGGTGCCGGCGCTGCCGGCCGTGGTGGCGGCGGTGCTGCCTGCCGTCGAGCCCTGCGCGGCGGCGCCGGCGCCCGGGCCACCCGGCGTGCCGGTGGTGCCCATGGGGGTGTTCTGCGTGCTGCGCTGGCCTGCGCCCACGGCGGGATCGGTCGCCGGCTTGGGCGGCGTGCCCTGCGCCATGGCAAGGCTGACGGTGGCCGCGGCGACCGCGGTGGCGAGGAACTTGAGCGTGGACATTTGGGGAATCTCCTTGGTTGGATTTGCTTTGCGTCCGGCGGACGCCGGCTTGTCCAAGATAAGGAGACGCCGTCGAGGCAACGTCAGTCCCGCGCGCGGCCGGCTGTCGGAGAAGTTCCTAGAGTGCGTCGAAGACCTGCTGTGTCGGCATGCTCTCGGGCATCACGTACACCACGCCAGCGACCCGGCCCAGGACCCGTTCGACCACCTGCGTGTAGAACGACACGGGCACCACGACGCAGCCCCAGGACACGCGCTTGCCGGCGGCCTGGGTGCTGGCCAGGCGCGAGGCGCGCGCCTGGTACGCGAACCCCGGGCGCAGCCGGTGGATGGCGAAGGCGTTCGCGTAGTCGACCCACACGACGTGCTCGCCCTTGTCGTTCACGCCGGGCTCGGATTCGAAGCGGCCCGCGGGCGTGGTGTGGTCCTCGGGCCGCAGCGTGCCGTCCCGGCTGCGCTGGCCGGTGCCCGGCACCGTGTGGTCGCCGATCGCGCTCCCGAGGAGTGCCGGGGTCTGCCCGGCCAGGCGGCCGTCGGCCTGGAACACATAGAGGCGGGCGGCCCGCTTGTCCACGAGCGCGAAGGGCTTGCCGTGCGCATCACGGCTGGCGAGCACCCAGTCCACGAGGCGAACGGCCTCGGCCGTGGGCCGGGTGGCCATGAAATCCGCGCCAGCGGCCTGCGCGGCTTGCGTGCACGCCCACAACATCCAGGCCGAGCAGCCAACTGCCTTGCGCAACCATGGTCGCGACATCCGTCCGTCCCCTCCTGCCGGGCCAGGATGGCTCAGCCGGGACGAATGCTAGCAAGCTCTACCGTGGCAGCGCAACGGCCGATCTGTAAAGGAGGGTGTGCTCAGGTGCCGGGCGTCAGCGCCACCTTCTGCACCGAGCCCTTCGGCTGGCGGGGGCCGAAGGCGGCGACCTGGATCGGGTCCGTCACGTCGTAGGCACCGAACACCTGCTGCACCGACTTCACCTCCGGCAAAACGTAGATGACCGCGCCGTACTGGCGCACGGTGGGGTTCAGCACGTTCTCGTAGAAGGAGACGGGCAGGTTGATGCAGCCGAAGGAGATGCGGTTGTCGTCCGTGGTGAGCGAGGCCAGGCGCTCCAGCCGCCGTTCCTGCGCAACGAGCGGCCGCACGCGGTGCATCGAGACCGCCGCGTCGTAGTCGACCCACACGATGTCCTCGTTGCTGGCGTTGCGTCCGGGCTCCGCGATGAAACGGCCGGCGGGGGTGGTCTTCTCCTCGGGACGCACGGCCTCGAGCGGCTTGTCGCCGATGCCGGGGAAGGAATCGTCGCCACGCGCCGCGCCCAGCAGGGCCGGCGCGCTGTCCTTCAGCCGGCCGTCCGGCCCGAACACGTAGACGCGGGCGTCCTGCTTGTCGACGACGACGAACGCATGCTTCTTCGCGTCGCCGGTGGCGGTGACCCAGTTGGCGACGAGGCGGGCGTCCTCGGTCGGCTGCTCGCCGCGGAAGTCGGCCAGGCGCAGGGTCGGGCTGGCGCCGGTGCCGGGAATCGGCTGCGGCTTCCGCTCCTGCGGCACGGGGGCGGTGCTGCCCGCGTAGGGCGCCGTGGCGACCGCGGGCGGCTGCTGGCCGTCGCGCGACTTCATCATCATCAGCGGCGGCACCATCAGCACCATGGCGCCGGCGGCGATCATGGCGCCCAGGCGCATGGACTGGACGAATTCCGAGCGCGCCGGAACGGGCGGTGCGGGCTTCGCTGCTTCTTTCTTGCCGGGTTCTTGCATGGACTCGTCTCGCAAAGGAACCCGCAGCTTAGGCAGTGGAACTTCGAGCTGGCGTGGGGCGACTGCCGTTGCGCTTGTAGGTGCGCGACGGGCGCGAGCCTCAGTTCGGTTCGGCGCCGGCGCGCAACTCCTGCCAGCGTTCGATCTGCAGCGAGGGGTCGGCGCATTCGCAGCCGAGCGCGTAGCCGAAGTCGTCGTCGGCCGGCATGGCCGCATCGACCGACAGGGACAGGGGCGCGGCGGGGGGCATGGACGGCTGCATCTCGGGCATGGCGGACTCCCTCTCGGTTGGATGAGCCATTGTTCCGTTGGCCGCGCTGTCGACCTATCCGTCGCGAGCCCAAGGCGGCGTAGGAGGGCGCCTACGCATGAGCTTCAGTGCGGCCTTGGCCTCACGCCGGAAGCGCGGGTTTCCCCCGGGCCCGGCGCACCAGGGCATACATTCCCACCAGGACGCCGCCGACGGCCGCACCGATGGCCAGGTGGATCGACAGCCCGAGCGGCACCGTCCACGAGCCGGCGTCGCTGGTGGCGTCCTCGTAGGCGTGGTGCAGCGCCGGCAGGCCGTGTTCGATGATGCTGCCGCCCACGAGGAACATGGCGAAGGTGCCGGCGACCGAGAGCCCCTTCATGAACCACGGCGCGGCGCGCAGGATGCCGCGGCCGATCGCCTGGGCCGAGTGCGAGGCGCGCTTGAGGAGGTAGAGGCCGAAGTCGTCCAGCTTCACGATCCCCGCCACCAGCCCGTACACGCCCACCGTCATCGCAATCGCGATCGCGACGAGCACCGTCAAGCGCGTCGTGAAGTCCTCGCCCGAGACCGTGCCGAGGGCGATGACGATGATTTCCGCCGAGAGGATGAAGTCGGTGCGGATGGCGCCGCGGATCTTGTCCTTCTCGATCGTGCGCAGGTCGACCTGCTCGTTGGTGAGCGCCTCCAGCAGGCGGCGCTCGTGCGCTTCGTCCTCGCCGCGGCTGTGCAGCAGCCGGTGCAGCACCTTCTCCGCCCCCTCGAAACAGAGGAAGGCGCCGCCCAGCATCAGCAGCGGCGTGACGGCCCAGGGTGCGATGGCGCTGATCGCCAGGGCGGCGGGCACCAGGATGGCCTTGTTGAGGAGCGAACCCTTGGCCACGGACCACACCACCGGCAGCTCGCGCTCGGCGCGCACGCCGCTGACCTGCTGCGCGTTCAGGGCGAGGTCGTCGCCCAGCACGCCGGCCGTCTTGCGGGCCGCCACCTTGGTCAGTGCCGAAACGTCGTCGAGGATCGAGGTGATGTCGTCGAGAAGCGCGAGGAGGCTGGAGGACATGCGTGTGGGGCTCGTTGTTCTCGCCTCATTATCATGAAGGCATGACATCCACGGGGGCGCCGCCGGCGCAATTCGAGGCGACGCTGCGGCCGTCGGGGCGCCGCTTCGCGGCCAGTGCCGGGCGCCCCCTGCTGCTGTCCGCGCAGGACGCGGGCATCGCGCTGGCGAGCTCCTGCCGCAACGGCACCTGCCGCGCCTGCCTGCGTCCGCTTCATGCCGGCAGTGTCGAGTACCGCATCCCCTGGCCGGGCCTGCTGCCCGAGGAAAAGGATGGACGCTGGGTGCTGCCGTGCGTGGCGTACCCGACGTCGGACGTGGTGTTGGGAGACTAGCTCCTCTAGTAATTGCCCGTGCGGTACGGGCTGCGCGGCACGTACTTGTGCTCGCCGTCGGGAATCGGTTCCGCCCTGGGATCCGGCCGGTGCTGGACCGCATTGCTGCCGTCCCCGGCGGGCTCGCGCCGGCGGCTGCGCGGCACCTCGGCCTGGGCCTTGGTCCTGCTCGAACGTCGGTAGAGGTTCATGGGGGCACGTTAGGTTTCGCCGTCCCCCGGATTTGTAGGACGCGAACCCTGCCCATAAGCGAGCCGTGCCGACATCGCGGATGCGCGCGGGGCAAGGAGTGGCATAGTCCCCTGCCATGCGCGGCAAGCTTCACATTGTTTCCCTGGCGCTGCTGTGCTCTGCCACGGCAGCCCCCGCAGCCCCATCCACCTTCCAGGACACGCTGGCGCAGCGGACGCTCGCCTGCACGAGCTGCCACGGCCGCGAGGGCCGCGCGGGTCCCGACGGGTACTACCCCCGGCTGGCGGGCAAGCCGGCGGGCTATCTCTACAACCAGCTGCTGCACTTTCGCGAGGGCCGGCGGCATTACGGGTTGATGGCCGGTCTCCTGGAAACCCTGTCCGACGAGTACCTGTACGAGATCGCGCAGCATTTCTCCGGCCTGAACGTGCCCTACCCGCCGCCGCAGCGCGCCAACGTTCCGCCGGAGGTGTCCGCGCGCGGCGAGAAGATCGCCCTGCAGGGCGATCCCGAGCGGCGCCTGCCGGCCTGCGCGAGCTGCCACGGCAAGGCGCTCACCGGTGTGGCGCCCAACGTTCCCGGGCTGCTGGGCCTGCCGCGCGACTACCTCAATGCGCAACTGGGCGCCTGGCGCACCGGACAGCGACGAGCGCTGGCGCCGGACTGCATGGCGGAGATCGCACGGCGCCTGTCGCCCGACGACCTGTCCGCGGTCACGGCGTGGCTGTCCTCCGAGGTCGTGCCCGCCAACGCCCATCCGGTGTCGGCCGAGGCGCCGGCGCCGGCGGCGCAGCGGCGCAAGGGCCGCAAGGCACCGGCGGCCGCGCCGGCTCCCGAGCCGCCTCCCTCCATGCGCTGCGGTGCGGCCCAGGCGCCGGTGGCGGGGAGCAGCCGATGAAGCGCGCCCTGCTCGTGATCGGCGTGCTGGCCGCGATCGCCCTGCTGGTGGCCGGCGCGCTCGTGTGGTCCATGAACTTCGGCGGCGAGCGCATCCCCGACGCCGCGCCGCGCACGCCGCCGGTGCGCGAACTCGCGGCCCGCGGCGCCTATCTCGCGCGCGTGGGCAACTGCATGCTGTGCCACACCGAGCGCGGCGGCGCGTCGTACGCGGGCGGGCGCCCGCTGGAGACGCCCTTCGGCACCGTCTACGCGAGCAACATCACGCCCGATGCCGAGACCGGCATCGGCGCCTGGTCGGCCGCGCACTTCCGCCGCGCCCTGCACGAGGGCCGCTCGCGCGACGGCCGGCTGCTGTACCCCGTGTTCCCCTACACGCACATGACGCGCGTGACGGACCCGGACGCGGACGCCTTGTTCGAATACCTGCGCAGCCTGCCGCCGGTGTCGCGGCCCAACCGGCAGCATCGCCTGCGCTGGCCTTACTCCACCCAGGCCGCGCTGGCGGTGTGGCGCACCCTGTACTTCCGGCCCGAACAGCAGGTCGAGGACACGACCCAGACCCCCGAGTGGAACCGCGGTGCCTACCTCGTGCAGGGCCTGGGCCACTGCGCCGCCTGCCACGGCGGACGCGACGTGTTCGGCGGCCAGCGCAACGGCATGGACCTCTCGGGCGGCCTGATCCCCATGCAGAACTGGTACGCACCGTCGCTCGCGTCGCCGACCGAAGCGGGCGTGGCGGACTGGCCGCTGGAGTCCATCGTGCAGCTGCTCGCCACCGGCAACTCGCCGCGCGGCGCGGTGCTGGGTCCCATGGCCGAAGTCGTGCTGCACAGCACGCAGTACCTGGAGCCGGCGGACCTGCGGGCGATGGCGGTGTACCTCAAGGCCCTGCCGCAGACGCCCACCGACACCGACCCGCGGGAGGTGCCGAACGCGGCGGCCAACGTGCTGGAACGCGGCGGCAAGCTGTACGAGCAGCACTGCGCGAGTTGCCACGGCGACAAGGGCCAGGGCATCGCCGGCGCCTATCCGGCGCTGGCGGGCAATCGCGCGGTGACCCTGGCGAACACCTCGAACCTGGTGCAGGTCGTGCTGCACGGCGGCTTCGCGCCCGCCACCCGCGCCCAGCCGCGTCCCTTCGGGATGCCGCCCTTCGCGACCGTGCTGCCCGATGCGGACGTCGCGGCGGTGATCAGCTACATCCGCGCGTCCTGGCGCAACCACGCCGCGCCGGTGAGCGAGCTGGCGGTGGGACAGCAGCGCAGCAGCACGCGCGAGTAGCCCTCACAATCGGCGCATGGCTTTGCGACGATTGCGCTTGCCGCCCGAGGTGCCCGGCCAGGTCTGGCTGGGCCCCATGCCGGGCCGCTTCGATTCCTGGAACAGCTTCCGCGAGGAAGCGCAGCGCACCGGGCTCACCGGCGTGGTCTGCCTCGCGCCGCGCGAGGAGGTGGCCGAACTCGCCCCCGAATACCACGCGGCGCTCACGCGCGGCGGGCTGCCGTTCCGCTGGCTGCAGATCCCGATGCGCAACTTCGGCCTGCCCGAAGATCCGGCCAGCTTCCGCCGCGACATTGCAACGCTGGCGCAGCAACTGCGCGGCGGCGACGTGGTGCTGCTGCACTGCGCCGCCGGGCTGGGCCGCACGGGGACGGCGGCGGCGTGCCTGCTCAAGGCGCTGGGGCTGCCGGCGGACGATGCGCTGCAACGCGTGCGCGATGCGGGGTCGAATCCGCAGAACGCGGAGCAGTCGGGGCTGGTGCACTGGTTCTGACCGCCACGGTGGGGTTCACTTCGCGAACGGATTCGCGAACACGAACATCATCGCGACGCCCACGCCGATGAGGAAGTTCGCGTCGATCAGGCCCGCCAGCAGGAACATCTTGGTCTGCAGCGGTTCCATCATCTCGGGCTGGCGGACGGCGCCGTCGATGAAGCGGCCGCCCATGGTGCCTATGCCCAGGCAGGCGCCGATCGCGCCCAGACCGATGATCAAGCCGCACGCAACGGCGATGAGACCCGTGTCGCTCATGGTTTCTCTCCTTTGTTGAACCTGCACGCATGGTGCCGGTTCACCGTCATGCCGGCGATGACGCGGGAGGTAATGGGGCGATGCGCTGGCCGGCGACCGCCGCGAGGTCGGCTGCGGCCACGCGTTCGGGCGCCAGTTCCTGCAGCGGCAGCAGCACGAAGGCCCGCTCGCGCATGCGCGGATGCGGCACGGTCAGGGCGGCGCTGGCGATGCGCGCGTCGCCGAACAGCAGCAGGTCCAGGTCCAGCGTGCGCGGCGCATTGCGGTACGGCCGTTCACGGCCCGCGGCCTGCTCCAGCTGCTGCAGGGCGGCCAGCAATTCGGGCGCCGACAGCAAGGTCTCGACCTGTGCGACGGCGTTGAGGAAATCGGGGCCGCCGGCGTCCACCGGCGCGCTGCGGTACAGGCGCGAGGCGCCGACCAGGCGCGTATGCGGCAGTCCGCCCAGCGCGGCGATCGCTTCCTGCACGGTGCGCCTGGCGTCCCCGAGGTTGGCGCCGAGGCCGACGAAGGCGCCCACCGGCTCGCGCACCGCCGCGTCCTCAGTCGGCGGAGTCGCCCGCGGATGGCGCATGCGGCGCGTGCTCGCCGCCCTGCCCCGCCGGCTTGCGCCGGCGGCGCCGGCGCTTGCGCGGCGCGTCGCCCCCGCCCGCCTCGCTCGCGCCGCCGTCCGCCTCGCTCGCGCCTTCGCCCGCTGCGCTGTCCGGCGCGCGCCGTTCCGCCTCGCGCCGCACCGGCTCCTGCCGCTGCGCCGCCGGCGCGCCGCCGTCGGCATCCGCCTGCGGCTTCACGCGGCGCGGGCGCGGCGGCTGCTTGCGCTGCTCGTCGCGCAGCGCCGCCACCAGGTCGTCGCGCACGAGGTCGCTCGCCTGGCTGAATTCCTGCCACCAGTCGGCCAGCACGACTTCCACCTCGCCGATGTCGGCGCGCAGGCGCATGAAGTCGAAGGCCGCCCGGAAGCGCGGCTGCTCCACCAGCGTGAACGGGGTCTGGCCGCTGCGCTTCTCGAAGCGCGGCTGCATCATCCAGATCTCGCGCATGTCCGCGCCCAGCTTGCCTCGCCCGGAGATGTCGCCGATGCGCGACTCGAACACCTCGTCGATGGCTTCCTGCAGGGCCGGGAAGGGGTGCATGCGGCGGCGCGTGCTGCGGTCCTGCCAGCCATCGCGCACGTCCGACCACAGCACGCAGGCGAGCAGGAAGCTGGGCGCCACCGGCTTGCCTTCGCCGACGCGGCGGTCGGTGTCCTGCAGCGCGGCGCGCACGAAAGGCTGCTCGGCGCGCTCGACCACCAGGTCCAGCAGGGGATAGATGCCGCGCGCCATGCCCAGCGCCTTGAGCTGCTCGATGGTCGCCAGCGAATGCCCGGTCTGCAGCAGCTTGAGCATCTCGTCGAACAGGCGGCTCTGCGGCACCTCCTGCAGCAGCGGCAGGCTGGGCACCAGCGGCGACTTCGTCTTGGGGTCGAACTTGAAACCCAGCCCCGCCAGCTTGGCCGAGAAGCGCACGGCGCGGATGATGCGCACCGGGTCCTCGCGGTAGCGGGCGACCGGGTCGCCGATCATGCGCAGGACGCGCTTCTTGGCATCGGTCATGCCGCCGTGGTAGTCGACCACGATGCGGGTCTCCGGGTCGTAGTACATGGCGTTGATGGTGAAGTCGCGGCGCGCCGCGTCTTCTTCCTGCGGCCCCCAGACGTTGTCGCGCAGCACGCGGCCGGATCCGCCGACGGCGTGGTGCATGCCCGCCAGCTCGCTCTTGCTGGTGCGCTCGTTGCCGCTGACCGCCTCGGCGCTGGCCGCGTCCAGGTAGGCGCGGAAGGTGGAGACCTCGATCACCTCGTGCTCGCGGCCGCGGCCGAACACGACGTGCACGATGCGAAAGCGCCGGCCGATGATGAAGGCGCGGCGGAACAGGCTCTTGACCTGCTCGGGCGTCGCGTTCGTGGCCACGTCGAAGTCCTTGGGCCGCAGGCCCAGCAGCAGGTCGCGCACCGCGCCGCCCACGATGTAGGCCTCGTGGCCGGCTTCCTTGAGCGCGTGGACCACCGACAGCGCGCGCTCGTCCACGAGCGTGGGGTCGATGGCGTGCTCCTGGGGGCCGACTTCCTTGCGCTTGCCGAACTTCGGCTTGCGGCCGGTGGCGCCGGCGATGAGGGTGTCGATGAACTTCTTGATCATTGTCTTGGGAAGAGGTCGAGTATGCGCCAGCCGCGTTCCAGGGCCAGGGTGCGCAGGCGGGGATCCGGATTGGTGGCGACCGGATGCTCGACGCGCTCGAGCAGCGGCAGGTCGTTCATCGAGTCGGAATAGAAGGTGGTCTCCACGTCCAGCCAGTCGAGGCCACGGGCGCGCAGCCAGTCGGTGACGCGCACGACCTTGCCTTCGCGCATGGAGGGCACGCCGGCGATGGCGCCCGTGATCCAGCCGGCGGCATCGCGCTCGAGCTCGACCGCGATCAGCTCGGCCACGCCCAGTGCGGCCGCGATGGGCCGGGTGACGAGTTCGTTGGTGGCGGTCACGATGGCGACCAGGTCCCCCTCCTGCTGGTGCTGGCGCACGAGGTCCAGCGCCGGGGGAAGCAGCGCCGGCGCAATCCACTCGCGCATGAAGCGCGCGTGCGCCTGTTCATAGGCGACGGCCCCGCGCACTCGCATCGCCTCCACGGCGAAGCGCACGTAGTCGTGCACGTCCAGCGTGCCGGCCACGTAGTGCGCGTAGAACTCGTCGTTGCGGCGCTTGAATTCGACCGGGTCGGTCCAGCCGATCTGCTGCGTGAACTCGCCCCAGGAGTAGTCCGAGTCGAGCGGCAGCAAGGTGTGGTCGAGGTCGAACAGGGTGACCTTGGGTTTCGTCACTCGTTCTCCAGCATGGACTTGATGAGCGGGATGGTGATGGCGCGTTGCGTCTGCAGGGCGTAGGCGTCCAGGTGGTCCAGCAACTGCATGAGGCTGCCCAGGTCGCGCGAGAAGCGGTGCAGGATGAAGTCCATCACCTCGTCGCCGAGGAACACGCCGCGCGCGTCGGCGGCCTGGCGCAGCACGGCGCGCCGCTCCGGCTCGGACAGCACGCGCAGCTCGAAGACATGGCCCCAGCCCAGGCGGGTGCGCAGGTCCTCGCGCACCTTCATGTGCGCCGGGGGCAGCAGGCCCGAGGCCAGCACGCCGCGCTGCAGCGCCTGGGCCTGCACGAACCAGCTGAAGGCGGCGTGCTGCTGCACGGCACTGTAGTGGTGGACGTCGTCCAGCAGCACGGCGGCCCAGCGCTCGTCGAAAGGCGGGGGCTCGGCCAGCGACGGATCGAGCCAGCCGGCGCTCGCGCCCTGCTCGCGCAGGCTTTCCTGCACCGCCTTGAGCAGGTGGCTCTTGCCGCTTCCCGGCGCACCCCACAGGTAAGTGGGCACCGGCGAGCGCGTGGGGCTGCCTGCCCACAGCAGCAGGTGCTTCCAGGCGGCCTCGTTCGGCCCGGCGAGGAAGGTCGCCAGGCTGGTCACGCGGCCCAGGCCGATGTCGAGGGGAAGCTGCTTCACGGGGGTGGCGGAGTCGGGCACGAAGCCCGGAGACACTAAAATCAGGCGCAAATTCTATCGGCCGGCGCTCCAGGGCCCCGGCCAGCACCTGCATGAACGCTTCCCCCCTCTCGTACAAGGATGCCGGCGTCGACATCGACGCCGGCGACGCGCTGGTCGAACGCATCAAGCCGCTGGCCCGCAAGACCATGCGCGAGGGCGTGCTGGCGGGCATAGGCGGCTTCGGCGCCCTGTTCGAGGTCCCCAAGCGCTACCGCGAGCCGGTGCTGGTCAGCGGCACCGACGGGGTGGGCACCAAGCTCAAGCTCGCCTTCGAGTGGAACATGCACGACACGGTCGGCATCGACCTGGTGGCGATGAGCGTCAACGACGTGCTGGTGCAAGGCGCCGAGCCCCTGTTCTTCCTGGACTATTTCGCCTGCGGCAAGCTGGACGTGGACACCGCCGCCGCCGTGGTGGGCGGCATCGCCCGCGGCTGCGAACTCTCCGGCTGCGCCCTCATCGGCGGCGAGACGGCGGAGATGCCCGGGATGTACCCGGCCGGCGAATACGACCTGGCGGGCTTCGCCGTCGGCGCGGTGGAGAAAGCCAAGATCCTCACCGGCCGCAACGTGCAGGCCGGCGACGTCGTGCTGGGCCTGGCTTCCAGCGGCGTGCATTCCAACGGCTTCTCGCTGGTGCGCAAGTGCATCGAGCGGGCCGGCGCCCAGCTGCCCGCGACGCTCGACGGCAAGCCCTTCCGGCAGGCCGTCATGGAGCCCACGCGCCTGTACGTCAAGCCGGTGCTGGCCGCACTGGAGCAGCACGCCGGCATCAAGGCGCTGGCGCACATCACCGGCGGCGGCCTGCTGGAGAACATCCCGCGCGTGCTGCCGGACGGCCTGGCCGCGCAGCTGCGCAAGGGCAGCTGGCCGCGCACCGAGGTGTTCGCGTGGCTGCAGGCGACTGCCGGCATCGACGACCACGAGATGAACCGCACCTTCAACAACGGCATCGGCATGGTGGTCGTGGTGGATCCGGGCGAGGCCGCCGCGGTTGCCGCCACCTTGCGGCAGCAAGGCGAGTCGGTGCACGAGATCGGCCGCATCGCGCCGCGCGGCGAAGGCGCCAGCGTCACCGTCGCCTGAGGAACGCGTGGCGCCGGCGCGCTCCCGGCTGCCCGCCGGCATCTGGGCCCTGGGCTTCGTCAGCCTGCTGATGGACGTCTCCTCGGAGATGATCCACAGCCTGCTGCCCGTCTTCCTCGCCACGGGCCTGGGCGCCAGCATGCTGGCGATCGGCCTGATCGAAGGCGCCGCGGAAGCCACCGCGCTCATCGTCAAGGTCTTTTCCGGCGCGTGGAGCGACTGGCTGGGACGCCGCAAGCCGCTGGCCCTGCTGGGCTACGGCCTCGGTGCCGCCTCCAAGCCCCTGTTCGCGCTGGCGACCAGCACGGGCACCGTGCTGGCCGCGCGCCTGATCGACCGCGTGGGCAAGGGCCTGCGGGGCGCGCCCCGCGACGCGCTGGTGGCGGACCTCGTCGAGCCGCGGCAGCGGGGCGCGGCCTATGGTCTGCGCCAGTCGCTCGACACCGTGGGCGCCTTCACAGGGCCGCTGCTGGCGATCGCGCTCATGCTGCTGTGGGCCAACGACTTCCACGCGATCTTCTGGGTGGCCGTGGTCCCGGGCGTGCTGTCGGTGGCGCTGCTGGCCTTCGGCGTGAAGGAACCGGACACGCCAGCCGGCGTCAGGCGCGTCAACCCGATCCGGCGCGAAAGCCTGCGCCAGCTCACCGCGGCCTACTGGTGGGTGGTGGGCATAGGAGCGCTGTTCACGCTGGCGCGCTTCAGCGAGGCCTTCCTCGTGCTACGGGCGCAGCAAGGCGGCCTGTCCCTCGCCTATGCGCCGCTGGTGCTGATCGCGATGAACGTGGTGTACGCGGTCGGTGCCTATCCCTTCGGCCGCCTGGCCGACACCATGTCGCATCGCAAGCTGCTCGCCATCGGCCTGGCCGTTCTGGTGGCGGCGGACGTGGCACTCGCGCTGGCGGACCACGGCCCCGTGCTGTGGGCCGGCATCGCCTTGTGGGGCCTGCACATGGCGCTCACGCAAGGCCTGCTGGCCGCCATGGTGGCCGACACGGCGCCCGCGGCGTTGCGCGGCACCGCCTTCGGCGTGTTCAACCTGGCCAGCGGCCTGGCGCTGCTGGTGGCAAGCGCGCTCGCCGGCCTGCTCTGGGACCGGCTGGGAGCCGCCAGCACCTTCGTCGCGGGGGCCGCGATCGCCGCCATCGCGCTTGCCGCACTAGCGGCCAGGGCTCCGTCGGCGGTGAACGGCGGCTGATGCCGGACGGGCGGCGCCACGTTGCGTCGCTACAAATCCAGGAGCGGCAAAATGCCCGCCGGCGCTGGACACCCGGGAAACGCTGGCCGACACTGATCCCTCACCGTTGGGAGACAACCATGCCGGTCATCGCAGTCGTCAACCGGAAGGGGGGCAGCGGCAAGAGCACCTTCGCCGCCCACGTGGCGTCCTGGTGCGCGCACCAGGGGTTCGCCGTGATGCTGGGGGACATCGACCGCCAGCAATCGAGCCGCGGCTGGCTGCGGCGCCGCGACGCGTCCCTGCCGGCGATCGCGCCCTGGGTCGTCGACCAGAAGAACGTGCTGCGGGTGCCCAGCGGCATCACGCACGTGGTGCTGGACACGCCCGGCGGCATGCACGGCTTCGAGCTGTCGCGCATCGTCATGTTCGCCGACGCCATCGTGATGCCGGTGTGCCCCTCCGTGTTCGATCGCGAGTCGGCAGCGGCCTGCCTCGCCGAACTGCACACGCTGCCGCGCATCGCCAAGGGCCAATGCAAGGTGGCCGCCGTGGGCATGCGCGTGGACGGCCGCACCACCGGCGCCGACACGCTGCGCGCCTGGGCGCAGGAAGCGGGCGTGGACATGATCGGCGTGCTGCGCGAGACCCAGAACTACGTGCGCTGCCTCGAGCGCGGTCTCACCCTGTTCGACGTGCCCAGGGACAAGGCGGCCACCGACCTCGCGCAATGGCAGTCCATCCTGCAGTGGCTGGACCCGGTGCTCAAGCCCGTGCCGGTGGCCGAGACCCGGCGCGAGCCCATCCTGCCGGTGCGCAAGCCTTCGGTGCTGGGCTCGCGCCCGCTGCACGAGGCAGGCCGCGCCTCGGTGCTGGCGGAATCGCGATCGTCGGTGCTGGGGGGCCTGCCGCTGAACGCCGGGATCGTGCGCGCAAGCTAGTCGCCCACCGTCCGGCGGGGGTCGCTTTCGCGCGCCGCCGCCCTACTGCAGCGCGCGGCGCAGGTCTGCCACGCGGTCGGCGATGGCGTCGATGTCCAGCGCGTCCTGGGCGTGCACCAGGTACGTCTCCAGGTCGTCCACCGCCAGCGCGGTGTGGCCCTGCTCCGCATGCGCGAGGCCGCGGTCGCGGAACTCGGCCCAGGCATCGGGCAGCAGCACCAGCAGGCGGTCCTGCACGGCGATCAGGCGCTGCCAGTCCTCCTGCGCGCGGTGGATCTCCTTGAGGTTGCGCAGCATGCGCGCGAGGATGTCGCGCGGCGGCGCGGCCTGCAGGTACAGGCCCAGCGGCACCTCGAACTCGTCGATCAGGCCGCTGCGGCGCTTGTAGGGCTCCAGCCGCTCGGACAGTTCCTCGCGCGAGAGCGACTGGCCGCTGAAGGGGTCGATCACCACCTGGCCCTTGGGCAGGTTGACCTTGACCATGAAGTGGCCGGGGAAGCACACGCCGCGCGCGTGCAGGCCGATGCCTTGCGCCAGCTCGATCCACAACACGGCCAGCGAGATCTGGATGCCGCGCCGCGTGCGCAGCACCACGTTGAGGTAGCTGTTGTCCGGGTCGCAGTAGTCGTTGACGTTGCCGCCGAAGCTCAGGTCGCGGAAGAAGAACTGGTTGAGCGTTCGCAGCCGCTGCAGCGCCGCGGCGTCGGCGGGGATGCGCCGCTTCAGGCGCGCGAGCAGCTGGTCGACGTCGCCCAGCACGACCTGCAGGTCCAGGTCCGGGTATTCATCCTGCGCGATGCTGGCGGCGGCCTCCAGCAGGGGGAGGTTTTCGTCGCTTTGCACCAGCATCCGGAAGTATTCCAGGGCGGTGGGTGTAGAGAACTGGAGCGACGACATGCAAGGGTTGTAATGGACGGGCCACCGAGCGTCAAGCGACCTGCGGGTGAAGGGCAACGGCCGAACTCAGCGCGTGACAAACTGGCGCAGCTTCACGCCCGCGGCCAACAAGGCGCCGAAGTAAAGGACCATCGCGCCGGCGAGCGTCGCGGCCATCATGCCCACGCGCTTCCAGGGCTCCGCGTGCCAGGCCGTCCAGGGAAACGCGTGCGCCGCCCAGGTCAGGAAGACCGCGAGCAGCGCCGAGGCCGCGAGCACCTGCAGGCCGAACACGGGCCAGCCCGGTCGCGGCTTGTAGCTGCCCCGGCGCAAGAGGCCGAACAGCAGGCTGCCGGCGTTGACCAGCGCGCCCAGGCCGATCGACAGGGCCAGCCCCGCGTGGCGGAGGAAAGGAACGAGCGCCGCGTTCAGCAGCTGCGTCACGATCAGCGCCGCGATCGCGATCTTCATCGGCGTCTTCATGTCGTGGTTCGCGTAGTAGCCGGGCGCCAGCACCTTGATCGCGACCAGCCCCAGCAGCCCGGTGCCGTAGCCCGCGAGCGCGATGGCGACCTGGCCCACGTCGCTGTCCTTGAAGGCGCCGTAGTGGAAGAGCGTGGCCACCAGCGGCGCGGCGAACACCAGCAAGGCCACCGAACTCGGGATCGCGAGCAGCACGACCAGCCGCAGGCCCCAGTCCAGCATGCCGGAGTAGCGCTCCTCGTCGCCGCTGGCGCGGGCGGCGGCGAGCTGCGGCATCAGCACCACGCCCAGCGCGACGCCAAGCAAGGCGGTCGGGAACTCCATCAGCCGGTCGGCGTTGTTGAGCCAGCTGACGCTGCCGGCCGGCAGGTAGGAGGCGATCTGGGTATTGATCAGCAAGGAGATCTGCGCCACGCTCACGCCCAGCAGGGCCGGCAGCATGAGGCGCAGCACCTTGCGGGTGGAGGGGTCGTTCCAGCCGGCGCGCAGGCCCGCGAGCGCCACGCCGATGCGCGGCCACATGCCGATGCGGCGCAGCGCCGGCACCTGGATCACCAACTGCAGCACGCCGCCCACCATGACCCCGATCGCCTGCGAGTAGATCGGCTCGATGCCCAGGTGCCGGAACCAGGGTGCGGCCAGCGTGATCGAGGCGATCATCGCCAGGTTCAGCAGCACCGGCGAGGCCGCGGGCACGGCGAACTTCTTCCAGGTGTTCAGGATGCCGCCCGCCAGGGCCACCAGCGACATGAAGCCGATATAGGGGAACATCCAGCGCGTCATGAGCACCGCGGCGTCGTAGGCGTGCGGGTCCTTCTTCAGGCCGCTGGCCAGTGCCCAGACCATCAGCGGCGCGCCGGCCACGCCGGCGATGCACAGGCCCACCAGCGTCCACAGCAGCACCGTGGAGACGTGGTCGACCAGGGTCTTCGCCCCGGCATCGCCGTCGGTCGTGCGCACGCTGGCCAGCACGGGCACGAAGGCCTGGCTGAAGGCGCCCTCGCCGAAGATGCGGCGGAACAGGTTGGGGATGCGGAAAGCGACGTAGAAGGCGTCGGTGAGGGCGGAAACTCCGAAAAAGGAGGCGAACAGGACGTCCCGGACGAGTCCGGTGACGCGGGAAGCCAGGGTGAGGAGGGAGACGGTCGAGGCAGCTTTGAACAGGCTCACCGGCGCGAGTGTAGCCCTGCGATTTGCGCCCGGGCCCGAGGGCGGCAGGGGAAAAGGGGCCGGGCTATAATCGCGGGCTTTGCTGGCAACATCCTCAGACACGTAAAGGATCATCCATGGCTTCAGCCAAACCCAAGAAGAAGAACCCGCGCCTGGCGTCGGGCCGCAAGCGCGCCCGCCAGGACGTGAAACTCAACGCCGCGAACACCTCGCTGCGCTCCAAGTACCGCACCGCGGTGAAGAACGTCGAGAAGGCCGTCGCCGCGGGTGACAAGGCCAAGGCGACCGAACTCTTCGCCAAGGCGCAATCGATCGTGGACACGGTGGCCGACAAGGGCATCTTCCACAAGAACAAGGCCGCGCGCGACAAGTCCCGCCTGTCCGCGAAGCTCAAGGGCCTCCAGGCCGCCGCCTGACGCACCAGCGTCGGGTCAGCCCGTGAACCGCAAGGTTCGCGCCGTTTGAACCGGGTGCGCTGCCAGCAAAGCAAAAAGTGAGAAAGCCGCCTCCGGGCGGCTTTTTTCATGGGCGGTCGTCACTTCTCGAACTTCCCCTCGGACACCTTCAGGTCGTTGTCCCTGGCGAAGTTGATGACGAAGTCCCAGGCCATGGGCTCGAGGTCGCGCAGTTCGCGGTTGACGATGACGCACTTGACGCCCTCGATCACGGTGGGGATGCACCAGGGCGAGTAACTCAGGTGGCTGCCCGGCCGGGCGCCGCCGGGGCGGAAGGAGCTCATGACGCCCGCCAGCCGTTCCGCCCAGTCGCTGGGCCGGAAGGTGCGTCCGTCCCGGGTGATGCCCTGGATGAACACTTCGCGGGGGAGCTTGGAATCCATGTCGATCCGATGCGGCGCGGTGGCGGGGGAAGGCCCTTGCTGCGCTGCACAAGTATTCTATCTTATATAAGAGTTGGCGCCCCGCCATGCTGGCCCGCGGGCCTGTCATCGGGCTGTCGCGGGCATCGCTGTGATGCGGAATTCTCAAACAAAGCACGCATGGCGTGTGCCTACAATCGCGATCCAACGGCTCAATGCGTTGGCACCCCGGGCGCAAGTTCCCCGCGGATCCCGACCTTGAGCCGCTTTCATTTGTGATTCGAGGAAGCGCATCCATGGCCCACATCGAGGCGGCATCGCCCCACACCATGAACACCTACGGCCGGCTGCCGATCGCGCTGGAGCGCGGCGACGGCTGCTACGTCTGGGACGTGAACGGCAAGCGCTACCTCGACGCGCTGGCGGGCATCGCCGTCAACACGCTGGGCCACAACCACCCCAAGCTGGTCCCCGCCCTGCAGGAGCAGGTGGCCAGGATCATCCACAGCTGCAACTACTACCACGTGCCCAACCAGGAAAAGCTGGCGGCCAAGCTGGTGCAGCTGTCGGGGATGACCAACGTCTTCTTCGGCTCGACCGGGCTGGAGGCCAACGAGGCGGCCATCAAGCTGGCGCGCAAGTTCGGGCACGACCGCGGCATCGAGCGCCCGGAGATCGTGGTCTACGAGAAGGCCTTCCATGGCCGCAGCATCGCCACCCTGTCCGCCACCGGCAACGAGAAGGTGCAGCAGGGCTTCGGGCCGCTGGTGGAAGGCTTCATCCGCGTGCCGATGAACGACATCGATGCGCTGAAGAAGGCCACCGAAGGCAACAGGAACGTGGTCGCCGTGATGTTCGAGACCATCCAGGGCGAAGGCGGCATCAACCAGATGCGCATCGATTACCTGCAGAAGGTGCGCGAACTGTGCGACCTGAAGGACTGGCTGCTGGTGATCGACGAAGTCCAGTGCGGCATGGGGCGCACCGGCAAGTGGTTCGCCCACCAGTGGGCCGGCATCGTGCCCGACGTGATGCCGCTGGCCAAGGGCCTGGGCTCGGGCGTGCCGATCGCCGCCATCGTCGCCGGCCCGCGGGCCGCGAACATCTTCCAGCCGGGCAACCACGGCACCACCTTCGGCGGCAATCCGCTCGCCATGCGGGCCGGGGTGGAGACGTTGCGCATCATGGAAGAAGACGGCCTGCTGGAGAACGCCTCCCGCGTGGGCGCGCACCTCAAGGGCGCCCTGGCGCGCGAGATCGGCGGGCTGCGCGGCGTGGTGGAGATCCGCGGCCAGGGCCTGATGCTCGGCATCGAGCTCGATCGCAACTGCGGCGTGCTGACGCAGCGCGCGGCCGAAGCGGGCCTCCTGATCAGCGTGACCGCCGACACCGTCATCCGCCTGCTGCCGCCGCTGATCCTGACCGAGCGCCTGGCCGACGAGGTGGTGGCCATCCTCGCGCCGCTGGTCAAGGCTTTCCTGGCCGAGTGAGCACCATGGGCAAGCATTTCCTGCAGTTCAGCGACTTCAGCACCGAGGAGCACGAGTGGCTGTTCCGCCGCGCGGCGGAGATCAAGCGCAAGTTCAAGGCCTACGAGAAATACCACCCGCTGGCCGACCGCACGCTGGCCATGATCTTCGAGAAGGCCTCCACGCGCACGCGCGTGAGCTTCGAGGCCGGCATGTACCAGCTCGGTGGCTCCGTGGTGCACCTCACCACCGGCGACAGCCAGCTCGGTCGCGCCGAACCGATCGAGGACAGCGCCAAGGTGATCAGCCGCATGGTGGACCTGGTGATGATCCGCACCTTCGGCCAGGACAAGATCGAGCGCTTCGCGGAGCACTCGCGCGTGCCCGTGATCAACGGCCTGACCAACGAGTTCCACCCCTGCCAGATCCTGGCGGACATCTTCACCTACATCGAGCACCGCGGCTCGATCCGGGGCCGCGTCGTGGCCTGGGTGGGCGACGGCAACAACATGGCCAACACCTGGCTGCAGGCGGCGGAGCTCCTGGGCTTCACGGTGCACGTGAGCACGCCCAGCGGCTACGAGGTGGACCAGGACATCGCCGGCATCCGCTCCAGCGAGAGCTACAAGGTCTTCCGCGACCCGATGGAAGCCTGCCGCGGCGCCGACCTCGTCACCACCGACGTGTGGACCAGCATGGGCTTCGAAGCCGAGAACGAGGAACGCCGCAGGGCCTTCGCCGACTGGTGCGTCGACACGGAAATGATGCGCGTGGCCAAGCCCGACGCCCTGTTCATGCACTGCCTGCCCGCCCACCGCGGCGAGGAAGTGGAAGCCGACGTGATCGACGGCCCGCAGTCGGTGGTGTGGGACGAGGCGGAGAACCGCATGCACGTGCAGAAGGCGCTCATGGAGTACCTCCTGCTCGGGCGCGTCGGCGAGTAGCCGCCTGCCCTGCAGGCGCCTGTTCAGGTCATCGCCGCCGAACCCTTGCCGTAGCGCCCTCCCCCGGCGTTCGCCTCGATCTTGCCCAGCTTCACCAGGCGCTGCTCCACCGCGAAGGCGGTGCGCCCCAGCTCCTTCGCAACCTGCCTGAGGGCGACGCCGGCGTCGAAGGCCGTCTCCAGGGCCGCGTCCTCCTGCTCCGTCCACTTCTTGCCGGCGTTGGGCGGCGGGCTGCCGCGCGGCTTGTCCGGCCCCGGCGAGGGGACGACACCCGGGTCCGCGCCTTCGAGCGCACGCGACACGGCGTGCAGGGCCCGGATCACCGGCGGCGCGTTGTACGGGCTGTCTTCGGGCATGGCCTCTCCGGTGATCGGATGAATGCCTTGCGCCAGGGTGTCGATAATCTGCCGGGCGATCTGCAGTTCCATGGGGCCTCCGGGGTGTGGGGTGAACTGTATCCGCATACAGTCCTGCCCCAACGGCCGCACCGCGCCTTGCGTTGACGTTGAAATGTCACAAGAAAATCCCGCCCATCCCTGCCTGCGCTGCGGCGCCTGCTGCGCCGCCTACCGCGTCGACTTCTCCGCCTTCGAACTGCAGGACCTGGGCGGGACCGTGCCCATGGGCCTCGCCGTCGAGGTGACGGGCAGCACCTGGCGCATGCGCGGCACCGACCACCTGCCCGTGCGTTGCGCCGCGCTCAGCGGCAAGGTCGGCGAGCGCGCCGCCTGCGGCATCTACGAGTGGCGGCCCAACCCCTGCCGCGAACTCGAGCCGGGCAGCCCGGCCTGCGAGAAGGCACGCGCCCGGCACGGCCTCGCGCCGCTGGACGCCGCGATGCTTTAAGCCTGAAGGATTTTTGCGGGCTGTTGGAAGCAACCGACACCACGCCGTCCGGCCGCGGCGCACACTGCGCCGCATGCCACGCCTCTGGGACATCTCTCCACCGGTGCAGGAAGGCGCGCCCGTCTTCCCCGGCGACACGCCGTACCGCCAGGCCTGGGCCGCCACCATCACGCCCGGTTGCCCGGTCAACGTCAGCACGCTCACGCTGTCGCCGCACGTGGGGGCCCATGCCGATGCGCCGCTGCACTACGACCCGCAGGGCGTGCCGGTGGGCGCGCTCGACCTGGACCCCTACCTCGGACGCTGCCGGGTGATCCACGCGATCGCCCGCGGCCCGCTGGTGCACTGGGAGCACCTGGCGCACGCGCTGCACGAGCTGCCGCCGCGCGTGCTGGTGCGCACCTACGAACGCGCGCCGGTGCAGCGCTGGGACCCGCACCTGGCCGCGTATGCGCCGCAGACGCTGGAGCGCCTGGCGGACCTCGGCGTGCGCCTGGTCGGCATAGACACCGCCAGCATCGACCCGGCCGACAGCAAGACGCTGGACAGCCACCAGGTGATCCGCCGCCGCGGCCTGCGGGTGCTGGAGAACCTGGTGCTCGATGCGGTGCCCGAAGGCGACTACGAGCTGATCGCCCTGCCCCTGAAACTCATGACGGCGGACGCCTCCCCGGTGCGTGCCGTCCTGCGAAGCCTGCCCAGCCCCGCACGGCCGCCCGAAGGGGCTGTCGCCGTAGTGCGAAGCACGGAGGTGTCCTGATGCTCACGCTGCAAGACTGCCGCGCCCTCGACGCGCAAGACCCGCTGCGCTCGCTGCGCGAACTCTTCACCCTGCCGCCAGGCGTGATCTACCTCGATGGCAATTCGCTGGGCCCGATGCCGCTGGCGGCGCCGGAGCGCATCGCGCGCGCCGTGCGCCAGGAATGGGGGGAAGGGCTGATCCGCTCCTGGAACACGGCCGGCTGGTACGAGATGCCGGCGCGCCTGGGCGACAGGATCGCGGCCCTCATCGGCGCCGGTCCGGGCGAAGTCGTGGCCACCGACAGCACCTCGATCAACCTGTTCAAGGTGCTCAGCGCCGCGCTGTCGATCTGCGCGGCGGATTCCCCGGCCCGGCGTACCGTCATCAGCGAGCGCAGCAACTTCCCCACCGACCTCTACATCGCCGAGGGCCTGTGCCGCGAGCGGGGCCTGGATCTGCAGCTCCTGCAGGCGGAGCAGATCCCCGCGGCGCTGGACGACCGCACCGCCGTGCTGATGCTCACGCACGTCAACTACCGCACCGGCGCCATGCACGACATGGCCGCCGTCACGCGCGCGGCCCATGCGGCCGGCGCGCTGGTCGTCTGGGACCTCGCGCACAGCGCCGGCGCGGTGGAGGTCGACCTGCGCGGCGCCGCGGCGGACTTCGCCATCGGCTGCGGCTACAAGTACCTCAATGGCGGGCCGGGCGCTCCCGCCTTCGTCTGGGTCCATCCGCGCCATGCCGACCGTTTCTGGCAGCCGCTCTCGGGCTGGTGGAGCCATGCGGCACCGTTCGCCTTCACGCACGACTACCAGCCGGCGGCGGGCATCGCGCGCTACCTGTGCGGCACCCAGCCCATCCTGAGCATGACGGCGCTGGAATGCGGCCTGGACACGCTGCTCGCCGCGCAGCCGCTGGGAGGCATGCCGGCGCTGCGCCGCAAGTCGCTGGCGCTGACGGACCTGTTCATCGCGCTGGTGGAGGAACGCTGCGCCGGCCACGGACTGGGGCTGGCGACGCCGCGGGAACATGCGCGGCGCGGCTCGCAGGTCTGCCTCACGCGCGAGAGCGGCGCCTACGCCATCGTGCAGGCCCTGATCGCGCGCGGCGTGATCGGCGACTTCCGCGCCGGGCGTCCCGACATCCTGCGCTTCGGCTTCACGCCCTTGTACCTGGGCTTCGAGGATGTGTGGAACGCGGTGGAGCACCTGCGCGAGGTGCTGGCGACGCAGGAATGGCAGCGGCCCGAGTTCAACCGCCAGCAGGCGGTCACCTGACCATGACGAACAAGCCCGAAGACATCGTCCACGCCGAGCGTGCGCAGCTGGATTTCAGCCGCGACATGAGCTACGGCGACTACCTGCAGCTCGACGCGATCCTGTCGGCGCAGAAGCCGCTCTCGCCCGACCACAACGAGATGCTGTTCATCGTGCAGCACCAGACCAGCGAGCTGTGGATGAAGCTGATGCTGCACGAGCTGTCGGCGGCCATCGCGAGCATCGCGCAGGACCAGCTGCCGCCGGCGTTCAAGATGCTGGCGCGCGTGTCCCGCATCATGGAGCAGCTGGTGCACGCCTGGGACGTGCTGGCGACGATGACGCCGCCGGAATACAGCGCGATCCGGCCCTACCTGGCCAACTCCAGCGGCTTCCAGAGCTGGCAGTACCGCTGCATCGAGTTCCGGCTCGGGAACAAGAACGCGGCGATGCTCAAGCCGCACTCGCACCATCCGGAGCGGCTGTCGGTGGTGCAGGCGGCGTACGAGGCGCCCTCGCTGTACGACGAGGCGCTGCGCCTGCTCGCGCGGCGCGGGCTGCCCGTGCCGCAGTCGCACACCGAGCGGGACTGGACGCAGCCTTACCAGGCGAGCAAGGAAGTCGAGCAGGCCTGGCTGAAGGTGTATCGGGCGCCGCAGGACAACTGGGACCTGTACCAGCTCGGCGAGGAACTCACCGACCTGGAGGACGCCTTCCGCCTGTGGCGCTTCCGGCACGTGACGACCGTGGAGCGCGTGATCGGGTTCAAGCGCGGCACGGGCGGCACCGGCGGCGTGAGCTACCTGCGCAAGATGCTGGACGTGGTGCTGTTTCCGGAGATCTGGCAGTTGCGCACGGAGCTGTAGGCCGAACGCCAGCGACACCGGTCCCCGTCATCGGTACAACCACGGCTGGTCCAGCAGCTTGGCTCCCAGCGTCCGCAAGGCCGTGTTCCGCGCGACGCGCAAGGCCCCCGTCGCGTGGAAGATCGCCCCGTTGCGCCCGGAGCGTTCCTGCACCTTGGCCACCCGTTCCCAGCGGCTGAGCGCATAGCGGCGCATGGCGGTGGCGACGTCCATCACGCGCCCGTCGGCCACCGACAGCACGCGCTGCAGTTCCCGCGCGTCCTCGATCGCCGTCCCCGCACCCTGCGCCAGGTAAGGCCGCATGGGATGGGCGGCATCCCCCAGCAACGCGATGCGCCCGCGCGCCAGCGCCTCCGCCGAGGCGACCGGCTTGCGCGCATGCAGCACCCACAGGCGCCATTCGGGCAGCGAGGCCACGCGCTCGCGCACCGGCGCACACACCGGCCCCAGGGCCGCTTCCAGCTGGGCCTGCGACGCCGCATGGTCCCAGTCGCGCGGATCGCCCGGCTGCGTGCCTTCGACGATGCACACCGCGTTGAGCCATTCGCCGTCGCGCACGGGATAGGTGACGAGATGCATGCGCGGCGCCAGCCAGACCGTCACCTCGTTGCTGCGCAGCCTCGGCGGCAGGTCCTGCTGCCGCGCCATGCCCCGGTAGGCGAGGTGCCCGGTCGCCCGCGGTGCGCCGTCGGGCACGACCAGGGCGCGCAGGCTGCTCCAGACGCCGTCCGCCACGGCCAGCGCATCGCCTTCCACGCCGCTCGCGCGTTCCGTGCGCAAGGCGACGGCGTCCGCCTTTTCCTCCACGCCCAGGACCCGGCAGGCCGGATGCAGGCGCGTGCCCGCCTCCCGCGCCCCGAGCAGCAAGGCCGCGTGGAGGTCCGCGCGGTGCACGGTGAGGTAAGGCGCGCCATAGCGCCGCTCGAAGTCGGCACCGAGCGGGAGCGCGGCGAGCACGGTGCCGTCGACGCCGTCGCGCACGCGCAAGTGCGGCGGCGCGGCCGCCCGCAAGTCCGGCCCGGACAGGCCCCACTCGCGCAGGATGCGCGTGGCGTTCGGTCCCAGCTGGATGCCCGCACCGACCTCGGAGAACTCCGCGGCCTGCTCGAACAGGCGCGCCTCCCACCCGGCACGCCGGGCCGCGATCGCGGCCGCGAGGCCGGCGATCCCGCCGCCGGCCACCAGCAGTTCAAACATCGGAATCCTCCCCCGGGCCTGGCCGCTGCGCGGCCTGCGCCTTCCCCCTGCGCAAGCGCAGAGGGCGCGCGCCTTCGGGCGGCCGCGCGGCGCGCCTCACTGGGCCAGCAGCTGCCTCAGCACGTAGGGCAGGATGCCGCCGTGGCGGTAGTAGTCGACCTCGATCGGCGTGTCGATGCGCAGCGTGAGCTTGACTTCCTGGCTGGAGCCGTCGGGCCGGCGGATGATCAGCGCCGCGCTGCTTTGCGGCTTCAGCTGCGGGTCGATCTCGATGTCGATCAGCTCCTCGCCCGTGAGCCCCAGCGACTGCCAGCTCGTGTCGCCCTGGAACTGCAGCGGCAGCACGCCCATGCCCACCAGGTTGCTGCGGTGGATGCGCTCGAAGCTGCGCGCCACCACCGCCTTGATCCCCAGCAGCTGCGTGCCCTTGGCCGCCCAGTCACGCGACGAGCCCGTGCCGTATTCCTCGCCGGCGAACACCACCGTCGCACGCCCTTGCGCCATGTACTTCATCGCGGCGTCGTAGATGAACATCTGCTCCGCCTGGCCGTCGTCGCCGCGGTAGAGGGTGTAGCCGCCTTCCTTGCGCGAGCCGTCCGGCCCCGCGGGCAGCATCAGGTTCTTGATGCGCACGTTGGCGAAGGTGCCCCGCATCATCACCTCGTGGTTGCCGCGGCGCGAGCCGTAGCTGTTGAAGTCGGGCTTGAGCACGCCGTGCTCCTGCAGCCAGCGCCCCGCGGGCGAGGTGTCCTTGATGGAGCCGGCGGGCGAGATGTGGTCGGTGGTGATCGAGTCCCCGAACAGCGCCATGATCCGCGCATTGCGCACCGCATGCGGCTGCGCGGCGCCGGCCGTGCCGCCCGCCGCGGACGTGGGCGACACCTCCAGGGTGAAGCCCTCGAAGAACGGCGGCTCGGCGATGTAGGTGCTCTCGGGCCAGTCGTAGGTCTCGCCCGAGACGCCCTCGATGTCCTTCCACAGCTCGCCCGGGTCGCTCTTGACCTTCGCGTAGTTCGCCCGGTAGCCCTTGGCGTTCATCGCGTACTTCATCAGCTTGTTCACCTCGTCGCTGGAGGGCCAGATGTCGCCCAGCCAGACGTCCCGGCCCTGGTCGTCCTGGCCCACCGGCTGCGTCATCAGGTCCTTGAGCATCGTGCCGGCCAGCGCGTAGGCCACCACCAGCGGCGGGCTCGCCAGGAAGTTGGCCTTGATGTTGGGGTGGATGCGCGCCTCGAAGTTGCGGTTGCCCGAGAGCACCGCGGCGCAGACCAGGTCGCTCTGGTTGATCGCCTCGTTGATCTCCGAGGTGAGGTCGCCCGAATTGCCGATGCAGGTGGTGCAGCCGTAGCCGGCCAGCGTGAACCCGAGCTGCTCCAGGTAGGGCAGCAGCTTGGCGTCGCGCAGGTACTCGGTGACCATGCGCGATCCCGGCGCCAGCGAGGTCTTGATGTGCGGCTGCACCTTCAGGCCCTTCTCCACCGCCTTCTTCGCCAGCAGGCCCGCGGCCAGCATCACGCCCGGGTTGGAGGTGTTGGTGCAGCTCGTGATCGCGGCGATCAGCACGTCGCCGTTGCCGATGGTGACGTCGCCCACTTCCACGGGCGGCACCGACATCGTGCGGGCCGAGGGCGGCGTGGGCTTGTTGGCCTGCATCTCCAGCTCGAAGCGCGGCGCGTCCACCGGCACCGGCGGGTTGTCCTGCGGCAGGCGCTCCTCCATCAGGTTCACGCCCGGCTTGTGCACCAGGTGGCGCGTCTGCAGCAGGTCGGGCGACTTGTTGAAGCCGTTTTCCCTGACGGGCTTGGAGAACAGCGACTCGAAGGTGGCGGCCACCTTGCCGATCTCGATGCGGTCCTGCGGCCGCTTGGGGCCCGACAGGCTGGGCGTGACCTCGCCGAGGTCCAGCCGCACCACCTGCGAGTAATCCAGTTCGCCCGGCCTGGGCACGCCGAACATGCCCTGGGCCCGGAAGTAGTGCTCCAGCAGCTGGATCTCCTCCTTGCTGCGGCCCGTGCCCTCGAAGTAGTCGATGGTGCGCTCGTCCACCGGGAAGAAGCCCATGGTGGCGCCGTACTCCGGCGCCATGTTGCCGATGGTGGCGCGGTCCGGCACGGCGATGCTGCGGGTGCCTTCGCCGAAGAACTCGACGAACTTGCCGACCACCTTGTGCTTGCGCAGCAGCTCGGTGACGGTCAGCACCAGGTCGGTCGCGGTACAGCCTTCGCGCAGCTTGCCCGAGAGCTCGAAGCCCACGACGTCGGGCGTGAGGAAGTACACCGGCTGCCCCAGCATCGCGGCCTCGCCTTCGATGCCGCCCACGCCCCAGCCGACCACGCCGATGCCGTTGATCATCGTCGTGTGGCTGTCGGTGCCCACCAGCGAGTCGAAGTACACGACGTCGTCGGCGCCGCGGTGCACGCCGCGCGCCAGGTACTCCAGGTTCACCTGGTGCACGATGCCGAAGCCGGGCGGCACGACGCGGAAGGTGTCGAAGGCCTGCATGCCCCACTTCATGAACTGGTAGCGCTCGCGGTTGCGCTGGAACTCCAGCTTCATGTTCAGGTCGATCGCATTCTTCTGCCCGTAGTAATCGACCATGATCGAGTGGTCCACCACCAGGTCGACCGGCACCAGCGGCTCGATGCGGTTCACGTCCTTGCCCAGGCGCTGCGCCGCGCTGCGCATCGCGGCCAGGTCTGCCAGCAGCGGCACGCCGGTGAAGTCCTGCAGCACCACGCGTGCGACGGTGAACGGGATCTCCTGGGTGCGTTCCGCATTCGGCTGCCAGTTGGCGACCTGCGCGACGTGTTCGGCGGTGACCTTGCGGCCGTCGCAGTTGCGCAGCACGGACTCCAGCACGATGCGCATGGACAGCGGCAGCCGCTTGACGTTGGGGAACTGCGCCGCGAGCGCGGGCAGGGAGTAGAACTTTCCACCCAGCCCGGTGCCGGCCTTGAAGCTCTGGAGTGTTTCGGCGAACGCGTGAGCCATCTCGCTACCTCTCGTTGTTGCTTTTCCTCATTGTGCCGCCACCCGGCGGCCCGGGGGGCGCTCAGGAATCGAGCGGCAGGTAACGGACCGACAGCACGCCCGCGATGGCGCGCAGCGCCGCGAGCACCGGCTCGCCCACCGGGCTGTCCACGTCGACCAGGGTGTAGGCCATCTCGCCGCGCGACTTGTTCACCATGTTGTGGATGTTCAGGCCCGCCTGCGCCATGGCGGTGGAGATCTGGCCCAGCATGTTGGGGACATTGGCGTTGGCGATGGCCACGCGCCAGGAGGAGCCGCGGCCCATGCGCACGTCGGGGAAGTTGACGGCGTTGCGCACGTTGCCGTGCTCCAGGAAGTCGCGCAGCTGCTCGGCGACCATGATCGCGCAGTTGTCCTCGGCCTCGCGCGTGGACGCACCGAGGTGGGGCAAGGCGATCACGCGCGCGTGCCGCAGGATGGCGGGTTGCGGGAAGTCGCAGACGTAATGGCCGAGTTGGCGCGCGTCCAGCGCGGCCAGCACGGCCGCATCGTCGACCACGCCCTCGCGCGAGAAGTTGAGGATCACGCCTTCCGCCTGCATCAGCGCCAGGTTCTTCGCGTTCACGAGGTGGCGCGTGGCGGCCACCAGGGGCACGTGCAGGGTGACGAAAAGGCAATGCTTGAGCACGTCCTCGACGCTGGTGGCGCGTTGCACCTGCGAAGGCAGGCTCCAGGCGGCATCGACGGTGATGTCCGGGTCGTAGCCCATCACGTTCATGCCCAGCTTGATCGCCGCATCCGCCACCAGCGACCCCACCTTGCCCAGCCCGATCACGCCCAGGGTCTGGTTGCAGAGCTCGAAGCCGGCGAATGCCTTCTTGCCCTCTTCCACCACCTTCTCGAGATCGCCGGCCGAGGCTTGCAGCGTGTCGACGAAGCGCTGCGCCTCGCCCAGCCGCCGCGCGGCCATCAGCATGCCGGCGAGCACGAGTTCCTTGACGGCATTGGCGTTGCCGCCCGGGGCGTTGAAGACGGGGACGCCCCGGGCGCTCAGGGCCGGGATCGGAATGTTGTTGGTGCCGGCGCCGGCCCGCGCGATGGCCTGCACCGATGCCGGGATGTCCATGCCGTGCAGGTCGGCGGAGCGCACCAGGATGGCGTCGGGCTGCGCGATGTCCTTGCCCGTGCGGTAGCGGCCCGCGGGCAGCCGCTCGAGACCAGCCCTCGAGATCTGGTTGAGGACCAGGACCCCGAAGGACTGCGTCTTATCCATGTTCCTTTTCGAACTCCTGCAGGTACTTCACCAGCGCCTGCACGCCCTCCAGCGGCATGGCGTTGTAGATGGAGGCGCGCATGCCGCCCACCGAGCGGTGCCCCTTGAGCTGGACCATGCCGCGCTGCTGCGCGCCTTGCAGGAAGGCCGCATCCAGCGCGTCGTCCTTCAGCCAGAACGGCACGTTCATGAGCGAGCGGTCCTCCCGGGCGATCGGGTTGCGGAAGAAGCTGCTGCCATCGAGGAAATCGTAGAGGACCTTGGCCTTGCGCGCGTTGTGCTCGGCGATGGCCGCCATGCCGCCCAGCCCCTTGACGTGCTTGAGCACGAGCCCCGCGATGTAGATCGCATAGGTGGGCGGGGTGTTGTACATGGAGTCGTTCTCGCCCTGCACCTGGTAGTTGAAGGCGCTGGGCGTGACCGGCAGCGCGTGGCCGAGCAGGTCCTTGCGCACGACGACGATGGTCAGGCCCGAGGGGCCGATGTTCTTCTGCGCGCCGGCGTAGATCAGGCCGTACCGCGTGACGTCGATCGGCCGCGACAGGATGTCCGAGGACATGTCGGCCACCAGCGGCACCTTGCCCGTGTCGGGCGTCCAGTGGAACTGCACGCCGCCTATGGTCTCGTTGGAGCAGATGTGGACGTAGGACGCACCGGGGTCCAGCTTCCACTGCGCCTGCTTGGGAATCGCGGTGAACTTGCTGGCCTCGCCGGTCGCGGACACGCTGATCGTGCCGAAGGTCTTCGCTTCCTGGTACGACTTCTTCGACCAGTCGCCGGTCAGCACGTAGTCGGCCTTGCCAGTCGCGCCGATCAGGTTCATCGGGACGATCGCGTTCTCGCCGATCGCGCCGCCCTGCATGAACAGGATCTGGTGGGTGGAGGGGATGCCCATCAGCTCGGCGAGCAGGTCCTCCGCCTCGGCGTGGATGCCCATGAACTCCTTGCCGCGGTGGCTCATCTCCATGACGGACATGCCGCAGCCGTTCCAGTCCAGCATCTCCGCGGCGGCCTGGCGCAGGACAGGCTCGGGAAGGGTGGCGGGGCCGGGGCTGAAGTTGATAACGCGGGTCATGGATGCGGGAAGACGGGACGTGCTGGGGCGCGAACGCGCCGGGACGCCAGCATACCAAGATGCCATGGCCCGGCACAGCTCAGGCCCAGGCGGCGGCACGCGCGCGCCCGGGGCAGGCGTCGGGGAAGTGCCCTCGTTCATCACCGCTCCCTCCGCTGGGCAGCCCCGCACGGTCCGCACCGACGGGCGGCAAGGCCATGACCTCGCGGGTCATGGAAGCCGGTGGGCCGCCGCTCTACCATGCAGCCCATGGACATCGCACTCGCCTCGTCCGCGGCGCCGGCTTCGCAGCTGCGGCCCTTCGGTGAACACCTGCGCGACTGGCGGCTGCGCCGGCGCATGAGCCAGCTGGATCTCGCCAGCGAAGCGGAGATCTCCACGCGGCACCTCAGTTTCGTGGAGACCGGCCGCTCGGCGCCCAGCCGCGAGATGGTGCTGCGGCTGGCGGAGCGCCTGGACGTGCCGCTGCGCGAACGCAATGCGCTGCTGATCGCGGCGGGCTATGCGCCCATGTACCGCCAGCGGCCGCTGGAAGATCCCGCCCTGGCTGCCGCGCGCGAGGCGGTGCAACTGATCCTGCGCAGCCACGAACCCTACCCCGCGCTCGCGGTGGACCGCCACTGGAACCTCATCGCCCACAACGCGGTGGTGCCGCACCTGCTGCAGGGCGTGGATGCCTCGCTGCTGCAGCCGCAGCTGAACGTGCTGCGGGTGAGCCTGCATCCGCAGGGCCTCGCGCCGCGCATCGCCAACCTGGGGCAGTGGCGGCACCACCTGTTCGAGCGCCTGCGGCAGCAGGTCCAGGCGACGGGCGACGCGACGCTGCAGGCGCTGGAACAGGAGCTGCGCGGCTACCCGCTGCCGCCGGGAGCCGGCGACACGCGCCTGGAGGGCGAGGTGCTGGGCATCGCGGTGCCGCTGCGCTTTCGAACGCCGGACGGGGAGCTGAACCTGATCAGCACCACGACCATCTTCGGCACGCCGGTCGACGTGACCTTGCAGGAGCTGGCGCTGGAGACCTTCTTCCCGGCGGACGCGTTCAGCGAGCGGGCCCTGCGCGCGGTGGCCAAGGCCCTTCGGCGGGGTTCGCCCGAAGGCTCGGCACCACTCTACGACTACCCCTGAACGCTGCAGGCACTGGGCTGCCGCGGCGTCACCACGCGGGGGTGGCGGCGGCGCGCTGCCGGGAGGCGCGAGAGCGCGAACCCCGGCGCCATCCGGCTCACGGATTCAACGGAACCAGGCCATCGTCCGGCGGCGCCGCATCCGGCTCCTCGATGCGCGACTCGAAGGCGCGCAAGCGCTTGTACACCGAGATCAGCTCCACGATCGTGCTCCAGCTGTACACGAGGTACTGGAAGGACTCCGTCACCTTGTCGAAGGCGCGCGAGATCTGCTGCATCACGCCCAGGGTGATCACGCCGGCGGCCACCGTGGGGCCGATCGCGATCAGCGGGACCAGCACGCTCACCTGCAGGTAGGACCACTTCACCACGTCGAAGTACAGGTAGTGGAAGAACAGGCGGAAGTAGTTGCGCCGCACTTCCTGGAACAGTGCCGCCACCACGGGCCGCTGCGCGCGCGAGGCGTCGTCCTCGCCATACACCAGCTCCTTGCGGTAGGCGGCCTCGCGCCGCTGGTTCTGGAACTGCAGGCCGGGCAGCAGGATGCCCGTGACGGCCAGCAGCAGGGTGCCGAACAAGGCCCAGCCGATCGACACCCACACCAGCGAATGCGGGATCGAGCCGATCACGGGCAGCGCGGTGATCTTGTCCGAGAGCACCCACAGGATGGGCACGAAGGCCGCCAGCGTCATCAGGCTGCGCACCAGGTCCACGCCCAGGCCTTCCATGATGCTGGCGAAGCGCATGGTGTCCTCCTGCACCCGCTGCGCCGCGCCTTCCACGGTGCGCAGCTTCGGCCAGTGCGCCATGTAGTAGTCGTTCATCGCCTGGCGCCAGCGGAAGATGTAGTGCTTGATGAAGAAGTCCAGCACCACCGCCACGGTCACGTAGATCATCGCGATCGACAGGAAGGTCGACAGCTGCTGCCAGTAGGACGCCAGCGTGATGCTCCCCGGTTTCGACAGCGCGTTCTGCACCAGGTCGTAGAAGGTGCCGAACCACTCGTTGATCTGCACGTCGAGCTGCACCCGGTACCAGGTGGCCGCGAGGATCAGGATGGTCCCGAGGATGGACCACGCGAACCAGCGCCGGTCGAGGAAGAAGGAACGGAACATGGACTGTTTTCCTTGGTGTTCTTGCCGTCGGGCATGCTACAAAAGAAAAAGCGGCCGCAGGGCCGCTTTTCTTCAGCGGTGGGGTTCGCTTCGCTCTGCCGCCACCCGGGTCCCGGCCCTCAGACCGCGACTTCCCTGGCCGTCTCGGCGTACTCGGCGATCTGGTCGAAGTTCATGTAGCGGTAGACCTTGTCGCCCTGCGAGTTGATCACGCCCATGTCGGCCTGGTACTCGCCGACGGTGGGCAGGCGCCCCAGCTTGGAGGCGATGGCCGCGAGCTCCGCCGAGGCCAGGAACACCTGCGTGTTCTTGCCCAGGCGGTTGGGGAAGTTGCGGGTGGAGGTCGACACCACGGTGGCGCCTTCCTTGACCTGCGCCTGGTTGCCCATGCACAGCGAGCAGCCCGGCATCTCGGTGCGCGCACCGGCGCCGCCGAAGTTGGCGTAGTGGCCTTCCTTGGTCAGCTCCTCCTGGTCCATCTTGGTCGGCGGCGCGACCCACAGCTTGACCGGGATGTCACGCTTGCCTTCGAGCAGCAGCGAGGCGGCCCGGAAGTGGCCGATGTTGGTCATGCACGAACCGATGAAGGCCTCGTCGATCTTGGTGTTCTGCACTTCCGACAGCGGCTTCACGTCGTCCGGGTCGTTCGGGCAGCACAGCAGCGGCTCGGTGATCGACGCCAGGTCGATCTCGATCACGGCGGCGTATTCGGCGTCCTGGTCGCCTTCCAGCAGGCTGGGCTTGGCCAGCCAGGCCTCCACGGCCTTGATGCGGCGCTCCAGCGAACGCTTGTCGGCGTAACCCTGGGCGATCATGTTCTTCATCAGCACGACGTTGGAGTTCAGGTACTCCTTGATCGGCGCCGGGTTCAGCTTCACGGTGCAGCCGGCGGCGGAGCGCTCGGCGGAGGCGTCGGACAGCTCGAAGGCCTGTTCCACCTTCAGGTCCGGCAGGCCCTCGATCTCGAGGATGCGGCCGGAGAAGATGTTCTTCTTGTTCTCCTTGGCCACGGTCAGCAGGCCCTGCTTGATCGCGAAGAAGGGGATCGCGTGCACCAGGTCGCGCAGGGTGATGCCGGGCTGCATCTCGCCCTTGAAGCGCACCAGCACGGACTCGGGCATGTCCAGCGGCATCACGCCGGTGGCCGCGGCGAAGGCCACGAGGCCGGAGCCGGCGGGGAAGCTGATGCCGATGGGGAAGCGCGTGTGGCTGTCGCCGCCGGTGCCCACGGTGTCGGGCAGCAGCAGGCGGTTCAGCCAGCTGTGGATCACGCCGTCACCGGGCTTGAGGGCCACGCCGCCGCGGTTGCTGATGAAGGCAGGCAGCTCGCGGTGCGTCTTCACGTCCACCGGCTTCGGGTAGGCCGCGGTGTGGCAGAAAGACTGCATCACCATGTCGGCGGAGAAGCCCAGGCAGGCCAGGTCCTTGAGCTCGTCGCGGGTCATCGGGCCGGTGGTGTCCTGGCTGCCGACGGTGGTCATGCGCGGCTCGCAGTAGGTGCCGGGACGCACGCCCTTGCCCTCGGGCAGGCCGCAGGCACGGCCGACCATCTTCTGCGCCAGCGTGAAGCCCTTGCCGGAATCCACCGGGGGCTTGGGCAGGCGGAAGGCGGTGGAAGCGCCCAGGCCCAGGAACTGGCGCGCGCTGGCGGTGAGCGAGCGGCCGATGATCAGGTTGATGCGGCCGCCGGCGCGCACTTCGTCCAGCAGCACGTCGGACTTGAGCTGGAAGCGCTCGATGACGGCGCCGTCCTTCTCGATCGTGCCTTCGTACGGATAGACGTCGATCACGTCGCCCGTCTCCAGCTTGGCCACGTTCACTTCGATCGGCAGCGCGCCGGAGTCTTCCTGCGTGTTGTAGAAGATCGGGGCGATCTTGCCGCCCAGCGTGACCCCGCCGAAGCGCTTGTTCGGCACGAAGGGGATGTCCTGGCCCGTGGCCCAGATCACGCTGTTGGTGGCGGACTTGCGCGAGGAGCCGGTGCCGACCACGTCGCCGACGTAGGCGACCTGGTGGCCCTTGGCCTTGAGCTCCTCGATGAATTTCATGGGGCCGCGCTTGCCCTCCTCTTCCGGCTTGAACACCGTGCCGGGGCGCGAGTTCTTCAGCATCGCCAGCGTGTGCAGCGGGATGTCGGGACGGGACCAGGCATCGGGCGCGGGCGACAGGTCGTCGGTGTTGGTCTCGCCGGGCACCTTGAACACGGTGACGGTGATCTTCTGCGGCACTTCCGGGCGGCTGGTGAACCACTCGGCGTCGGCCCAGGACTGGATCACTTCCCTGGCGAACGCGTTGTTGGCCTTGGCCTTCTCCGCGACATCGTGGAAGTAGTCGAACATCAGCAGCGTCTTCTTCAGGCCGGCCGCGGCGATGGGCGCGACTTCCGCGTCGTCGAGCAGGTCGATCAGCGGCTTGACGTTGTAGCCGCCGACCATGGTGCCGAGCAGCTCGGTCGCCTTGGCCTTGGACAGCGCCTTGACCGAGAGATCCCCATGCGCCACGGCGGCCAGGAAGCTGGCCTTCACCTTGGCCGCGTCGTCCACGCCGGGCGGCACGCGGTTCGTCAGCAGGTCCAGCAGGAAGGCTTCTTCCTTGGCCGGGGCCGACTTGATCATCTCGATCACTTCGGCGGTCTGCTTGGCGGACAGCGGCAGCGGGGGGATGCCGAGCTTGGCGCGCTCGGCAACGTGTTCGACGTAGGCTTGCAACATGGGGGTCTCTCTCCGTTCAAAGGGGCGTCATTTCGCCGACGTTGCCCCGGCTGGCGTTCCATCCAGCAGGTTCACCGGCGGGCGGTTCTTCATTTCGGTGGCAAAGGTGACCTGCTCGGGGCTCTGGCACTCGTCGGCCAGGCGCTTGCCTTCCTTCTGGTTCATCAGCATGGACTTGTTGCCCAGCTGCAGCCAGAGGGCGCCGCGGGCGGGGTCCTCGAGGCGGATCGCACCGGTCTTGCTCTCCACGGGGTGCATCACGAAGCGGTTGATGCCGTGCGACACGAGGAAGTAGCCCTCGCGGCGGCGCGCCGTCACCTTCACGTGCGCGCCGAGCTCGCACTTGATCTCGCCCGTGTACACCCGCTTGGCGATCTCCAGTTCCGTGGGCGTGAGCTTGTCGGAGGGGTCGTTCTCCTCCAGCGGCGTGGACAGTTCGACCTTCTCGCGGTGGCTGGACTTGGCCGGCGCTTTCGCCGCGGCCTTGGCTGCGGGCTTGGCGGACGGCTGCTGCGCCTGCGCGAAGGCGGTGCCGGCGAACGCGGCGACCAGGATGCTGGCGATGGCAATCTTCTTCATGACGACTCTCCTCTGGGACCTAGGGACGCGCGAACCACGCGCGTGCTTCTTGGGGCAGCGGCCGCCCGGTCTGGTGGGCCCTTTCCAGGACCTGCCAGTAGTAGCGGTAACTCGCCCTGTCTTCGAGTTTGCCGTCGAAGCTGATCGGTGCCCACTGCGCCGCCTCCGCGGCGCGAAGAAGTTGTGTCGCCTTGTGAATTTCGTCGGCACTGGGAGCGAACACTTCCACGATCGACCTGATCTGGTCGGGGTGGATGCTCCACATGCGCGTGTAACCAAACTCGTTGGCTGCGCGCGACGCCGCGGCGCGGAAAGCCGCCTGGTCCCTGAATTCGGTGACCACGCCATGCGAGGGCACCTTGCCGTGGGCATGGCAGGCGGAAGAGATTTCCAGCTTGGCGCGCACCACCAGCGGATGCGTGAACTGGCCCTGCACGCCCATTCCGTGCGAGGGAATGGCACCGCCGTGCGCGGAGACGAAGTCCATCAGGCCGAAGCTGAGGGACTGCATGCGCGGGTGCGCCGCGATGTCGAAGGCACGGTGGACGGCCGCGGGCGACTCGATGAGCCCCTGCAGCGGCAGAGCCTTGGCACCGGCGGCGTCGAGCGCACGGCTCGCGCGCTCCACGTCCTCGGGGCGCTCCACCTTCGGCAGCATGACGTGCACCAGGCGGTGGCCCGCCTTGCCGGCAATGGTGGCGATGTCGCTGTCGAACGCCGGATGGTCCACCGGGTGCACGCGCACCGCGACCCGTGCATCCGGCTTGGCGCCCAGCGCCAGTTCCACCACCAGGGCCGCGTGTTCCGCCTCGCCGCCCACCGGGGCGCCGTCCTCGCAATCCAGCGTCACGTCGAAGACGCAGGCGCCGAACTCCTGCGTCATCTCCTCCTGCAGCTGCAGGCTCTTGCGCATGCGCGCTTCGACGCCGCTGTAGTGGTCGCACACCGGCAAGGTGCCGGTGCGCGCCTGGGCGCCGAGGAGGATGTCGCGGGGATGGGTCATCGTGCTGGGTCGGATGTCATGGCGGGCTCCGGCCGCCATCCATGGCGCGTCTCGATCGACCGCCCCAGGGATCCCGGCCCGGGGCCGGGATGACATGCCACGTCAGAGCAGGTGCGCGACGCCTTGCTGCTCTTCCTGCAGCTCCTTGAGCGTCAGGTTGATGCGCTCCTGCGAGAACGCGTCGATGTCCAGGCCCTTGACGATCTCGTACTTGCCGTCCTTGGTGGTGACGGGGAAGCCGAAGATGATGTCCTTGGGAATGCCGTAGTCGCCGTTGGAGGGGATGCCCATCGTGACCCACTTGCCGTTGCTGCCCAGGGCCCAGTCGTGCATGTGGTCGATGGCGGCGTTGGCGGCGGAAGCAGCGGAGGACAGGCCGCGCGCCTCGATGATGGCGGCGCCGCGCTTGCCCACGGTGGGCAGGAACACGTTCTTGTTCCACTCCTGGTCGTTGATCATGTCCTTCACCGGCTTGCCCTTGACGGTGGCGAAGCGGTAGTCGGCGTACATGGTGGGCGAGTGGTTGCCCCACACGGTCAGCTTCTCGATGTCGGCGACCTGGGCGCCCGTCTTGGCGGCGATCTGCGACAGCGCGCGGTTGTGGTCCAGGCGCAGCATGGCGGTGAAGTTCTCGCGCGGCAGGCTGGGCGCGCTCTTCATCGCGATGTAGGCGTTGGTGTTGGCGGGGTTGCCCACCACCAGCACCTTGACGTTGCGCGAGGCGACCTTGTCCAGGGCCTTGCCCTGGGCCGTGAAGATCTGGGCGTTGGCGGACAGCAGGTCCTTGCGCTCCATGCCGGGACCGCGCGGGCGGGCGCCGACCAGCAGGGCGTAGTCGGTGTCCTTGAAGGCGGTCATCGGGTCGCTGTGCGCTTCCATGCCGGCCAGCAGCGGGAAGGCGCAGTCTTCCAGTTCCATCATCACGCCCTTGAGCGCCTTCTGGGCCTTCTCGTCGGGGATCTCCAGCAGCTGCAGGATCACGGGCTGGTCCTTGCCCAGCATCTCGCCGGAGGCGATGCGGAACAGCAGGGCGTAACCGATCTGGCCTGCGGCGCCGGTGACGGCGACGCGAACGGGCTTCTTGCTCATGGAAATCTCCGAATGGAAGTGGCTGCGAATGAGATAAGCGGGAGTCGGCGTGGGGCGCGGGGGGAAGCTCGCGTGCGCGAGGCCCGGGTTCGGCCCTGCGGGGACAGGGCGAGAGTGTACCCGGGCAAACCCTCGTGGGTCAACGCGTCTTATGTCTTATATAAGATATCATCGGGGTCTCCCGCGACATCCCCGCAGACGTCGCAACGACCGTCACCGCACAGGCGCCGAGAACGCAGAAGGCCGCAGAGAAATGAATTTTCTTTCTTCCGTCACGCGTCTTCCCGTGCGTTCTCTGCGCCCCCGCGGCGATTGAGCCATGGCCGTCCAGCAACTCCCCCCGCCTGATTCGTCCGCCGGACCTGCCGAGTCCGGCACGCCGGCCTTCAGCCCGCTGTACCAGCAGATCAAGGCGCTCATCCTGCAAAGCCTGGAGGCCGGGGAGTGGAAGCCGGGCGAGGCGATCCCCAGCGAGATGGAGCTGGCCGCGCGCTTTCGCGTCAGCCAGGGCACGGTGCGCAAGGCGATCGACGAACTCGCGGCCGAGAACCTGGTGGTGCGCCGCCAGGGCAAAGGCACCTTCGTCGCCACCCACGCCGAGCAGCACGTGCGCTACCGCTTCCTCAAGCTCGTGCCCGACGGTGGCGTGGACGGGCCGGCGCAGCGCAGCATCCTGGAGTGCCGGCGCCAGCGCGCCAGCGCGGAGATCGCGCGCGCGCTGCAGCTGCGCACCGGCGACCCGGTCATGCAGGTGCGGCGGGTGCTCTCGTTCTCGGGAGTCCCCACCATCCTGGAGGACATGTGGCTGCCCGGGAATGCCTTCAAGGGCCTGACGGCCGAACAGCTCGATGCGCACCAGGGCCCGACCTATGCGCTGTTCGAACTGGAGTTCGGCGTGCGCATGGTGCGCGCCGAGGAGAAGATCCGCGCCGTTGCCGCCGACGGCCAGCAGGCGGCGCTGCTCGCGCTGCCGCAGGGGTTGCCGCTGCTGTCCGTGGAGCGGCTTTCCTATACGTACAACGACGTACCGATGGAGCTGCGCCGGGGCCTGTACCGCACCGACACGCACCACTACCGCAACGAGTTGAGCTGAGCACGAACGGCAAGGCCGACGTCAGTCAGTAGTAGCACTCTGTTGCGTTGCAATAGAATTTTGGGTTGTCGGCCCCCGACCTCCCCCCGCCACCAGAAAGAAACGCATGACAGAGCTCGCCAAGCAGCGGCCGGAATTCCGAAACATCAACGCCTTCACGGACCTGCCCAAATACCGGCTGCCCGCCGCGGGCTGGGTCTCCATCCTGCATCGCGTCAGCGGCGTGCTGATGTTCGTGCTGCTGCCGCTGATCCTGTGGATCTTCGACCTCTCGGTGTCCTCCGAGGTGTCGTCCAACCGCTTGCGCGTGGCCTTCGGCGGCGGCGCCTCCGCCGTGGCCCTCAAGCTGGTGGGCCTGGCCTTGATCTGGGCCTACCTGCACCACTTCATCGCCGGCCTGCGCCACCTGTGGATGGACGTGAGCCACAAGGCGGTGAGCAAGTCCTTCGGCGCGACCTCCGCGCTGGTGACGCTGGGCCTGAGCCTGGTGCTCACCCTCGTGCTGGCCCTCAAGCTGTTCGGCGTTTACTAGGACGGACCATGAACGTGAACTACGGCTCCCGCCGCACCGTCGTCGGTGCGCACTACGGCACCCGCGACTGGCTCGCCCAGCGCGTCACCGCCGCCCTCATGGCGCTGTTCACCCTGGTGGTGCTGGCGCAGGTCCTCTTCACCCGCGGCCCCGTCGACTACTACGCATGGGCCGGCATCTTCCATCCGCAGTGGATGAAGATGCTCACCTTCGCGACCATCGTCGGCCTGCTGTACCACGTGTGGGTGGGCATGCGCGACGTGCTGATGGACTACGTCAAGCCCGTCGGCATCCGCCTCGTCCTGCAGATCCTGGTCATCGTGTGGCTCATCGGCTGCGCGGGCTGGGCCATCCAGGTCCTGTGGCGGGTCTGAGGACAGAACAAATGGCATACACCAAGAGCAACATCGCGACGCGCAAGTTCGACGTCGTCATCGTGGGCGCCGGCGGCTCCGGCATGCGCGCCTCCCTGCAACTGTCCCTGGCCGGCCTGAACGTGGCCGTGCTGTCCAAGGTGTTCCCCACCCGTTCGCACACGGTCGCCGCGCAGGGCGGCATCGGTGCGTCGCTGGGCAACATGTCCGAGGACAACTGGCACTACCACTTCTACGACACCGTCAAGGGCTCCGACTGGCTCGGGGACCAGGACGCGATCGAGTTCATGTGCCGGGAAGCGCCCAAGGTCGTGTACGAGCTCGAGCACTTCGGCATGCCCTTCGACCGCAACCCCGACGGCACGATCTACCAGCGGCCGTTCGGCGGCCACACGGCCAACTACGGCGAGAAGCCCGTGCAGCGTGCCTGCGCCGCGGCCGACCGCACCGGCCACGCGATGCTGCACACCCTGTACCAGCAGAACGTGAAGGCCCGCACCAGCTTCTTCGTCGAGTGGATGGCGCTGGACCTGATCCGCGACGCCGACGGCGACGTCGTGGGCGTAACGGCGCTGGAGATGGAAACGGGCGACCTGCACGTGCTGCACGCCAAGACCGTGCTGCTGGCCACGGGCGGTGCCGGTCGCATCTTCCAGGCCTCGACCAACGCGTTCATCAACACCGGTGACGGCCTGGGCATGGCGGCGCGCGCCGGCATCCCGCTGGAAGACATGGAGTTCTGGCAGTTCCACCCCACCGGCGTGGCCGGCGCGGGTGTGCTGCTGACCGAAGGCTGCCGCGGCGAAGGCGCCATCCTGCTCAACAGCAACGGCGAGCGCTTCATGGAACGCTATGCCCCCACGCTCAAGGACCTGGCGCCGCGCGACTTCGTCTCCCGCTCCATGGACCAGGAGATCAAGGAAGGCCGCGGCTGCGGTCCCAACAAGGACTACGTGCTGCTCAAGCTGGACCATCTCGGCGCGGAAACCATCCACAAGCGCCTGCCCTCGGTCTACGAGATCGGCATCAACTTCGCCAACGTGGACATCACGCGCGAACCGATCCCGGTCGTGCCCACCATCCACTACCAGATGGGCGGCATCCCCACCAACATCCACGGCCAGGTCGTGCTGCAGAAGAACGGCGAGGACAACAGCCCGCTCAACGGTCTGTACGCCGTGGGCGAGTGCTCCTGCGTGTCGGTGCACGGCGCCAACCGCCTGGGCACCAATTCGCTGCTGGACCTGCTGGTGTTCGGCAAGGCCGCGGGCAACCACATCGTGGATTTCGCGAGCAGGACCAAGGCGCACAAGCCGCTGCCGGCGGACGCCGCCGAGCGCACGCTGGAGCGCCTGAATCGCCTGGAGTCCACCAGCTCCGGCGAGTACTCGCAGGACGTCGCCAACGACATCCGCGCCTCCATGCAGGCCCACGCGGGCGTGTTCCGCACCCAGGCCAGCATGGACGAAGGCGTGCACAAGATCGCCGCCCTGCGCAGCCGGGTCGACGCCATCGGCCTGAAGGACAAGTCGCGCGTGTTCAACACCGCCCGCGTGGAAGCGCTGGAAGTGGAGAACCTGATCGAGGCGGCGCAGGCCACCATCGTGTCGGCGGCGGCGCGCAAGGAGTGCCGGGGCGCGCACACGGTCAACGACTACGAGCGCCCGGCCGACGATCCGGTGGCGCCCCTCGGCCGCGACGACGCCAACTGGATGAAGCACTCGCTGTGGTACAGCGAAGGCAGCCGCCTGGCGTACAAGCCGGTCAAGCTCAAGCCGCTGTCGGTGGAATCCGTGCCGCCCAAGGTCCGGACTTTCTGATTACGTACTTCTGCGCACCCCATTCCCGCCTAGATTCAGGATACGGATACCCCCTATGCAAAAGCGCACCTTCCACATCTACCGCTACGACCCGGACAAGGACGCCAAGCCTTACATGCAGACGGTGGAGATCGAGCTGGAGGGCAACGAGCGCATGCTGCTCGACGCCCTGATGAAGCTCAAGGCGCAGGACCCGACGATCGCCTTCCGCCGCTCGTGCCGCGAAGGCGTCTGCGGCTCCGACGCGATGAACATCAACGGCAAGAACGGCCTGGCCTGCCTGACCAACCTGCTCACGCTGAAGGACCCCATCGTCCTGAAGCCGCTGCCCGGCCTGCCCGTGATCCGCGACCTGATCGTGGACATGACGCAGTTCTTCAAGCAGTACCACTCGATCAAGCCCTACCTGGTCAACGACAGCATCCCGCCCGAGACCGAGCGCCTGCAGTCGCCGGAAGAGCGCGATGAGCTCAATGGCCTGTACGAGTGCATCCTGTGCGCGAGCTGCTCCACCAGCTGCCCCAGCTTCTGGTGGAACCCCGACAAGTTCGTCGGGCCCGCCGGCCTGCTGCAGGCCTACCGCTTCATCGCGGACAGCCGCGACCAGGCCACGGGCGAGCGCCTGGACAACCTGGAAGACCCGTACCGCCTGTTCCGCTGCCACACCATCATGAACTGCGTCGACGTCTGCCCGAAGGGACTCAACCCGACCATGGCGATCGGCAAGATCAAGGAATTGATGGTGCGGCGCGCGGTCTGAGCATTTGGTGGAGAATGACTGAAGCTCTGCTCGACGAACGTGCACTCAGCAAGCTGCGCTGGCGCTGCCGGCGCGGGCTGCTGGAGAACGATCTCTTCATCGAGCGGTTCTTCGACCAGTACGCCGCGAGCCTGACCGTACGCCAGGCCAGCGCACTCGGGGAGCTGATGGATCTGGCCGACAACGACCTGCTGGACCTGCTGCTGCGCCGCAAGGACCCGGAAGGCGAACTGGATAGTCCAGACGTGAGGGGCGTGCTGGAGATGCTGCGCCGACCGGCCGCATCGCCGCGCCCAGGGCATTGAATACCTGTTGAGGAAACCTTATGAAACTCGCTGACAACAAGGCCACGCTGTCCTTCAGCAACGGCAGCCCGAGCGTCGAGCTGCCCGTGTACAACGGCACCATCGGCCCCGACGTGGTCGACATCCGCAAGCTGTATGCGCAGACCGGCATGTTCACGTACGACCCGGGCTTCATGTCCACGGCCTCGTGCCAGTCGACCATCACCTACATCGACGGCGACAAGGGCGAACTGCTGTACCGCGGCTATCCGATCGAACAGCTCGCGACCAGCTGCGACTACCTCGAGACCTGCTACCTGCTGCTGTACGGCGAGCTGCCCAACCCCCAGCAGAAGACGGACTTCGTCTCGCGCGTGACCAACCACACGATGGTCAACGAGCAGATGCAGTTCTTCCTGCGCGGCTTCCGCCGCGATGCGCATCCGATGGCGGTCATGACGGGCCTGGTGGGCGCGCTGTCGGCCTTCTATCACGACAGCACGGACATCAACAATCCCGAGCACCGCGAGATCTCCGCGATCCGCCTGATCGCGAAGATGCCGACGCTGGTGGCCATGGCGTACAAGTACTCCATGGGCCAGCCCTACATGTACCCGAAGAACTCGCTGAGCTACACGTCGAACTTCATGCGCATGATGTTCGCCACGCCCTGCGAGGACTACGAGCCCAACGACGTGCTGGTGCGCGCGATGGACCGCATCTTCATCCTGCACGCCGACCACGAGCAGAACGCCTCCACCTCCACGGTGCGCCTGTGCGGCTCCTCCGGCACCAACCCCTTCGCGGCGATCGCGGCCGGCGTGGCCTGCCTGTGGGGCCCGGCGCACGGCGGCGCCAACGAGGCGGCGCTGAACATGCTGGAGGACATCCAGAAGATGGGCGGCGTGGCCAAGATCGGCGAGTTCGTGTCCAAGGTGAAGGACAAGAACTCCAACGTCAAGCTGATGGGCTTCGGGCACCGCGTGTACAAGAACTACGACCCGCGCGCCAAGCTGATGCGCGAGACCTGCCACGAGGTGCTGGACGCCCTGGGCCTGCACAACGACCCGCTGTTCAAGCTGGCGATGGCCCTGGAGAAGGTGGCGCTGGAAGACGAGTACTTCGTCTCGCGCAAGCTGTACCCGAACGTGGACTTCTACTCCGGCATCGTGCAGCGCGCGATCGGCATCCCCGTGTCGCTGTTCACCGCGATCTTCGCGCTGGCCCGCACGGTCGGCTGGATCGCCCAGCTCAACGAGATGATCGCCGACCCCGAGTACAAGATCGGCCGTCCGCGCCAGCTGTACGTCGGCGCGACCAAGCGCGACGTCAAGCCGATCGACAATCGCTGATCGCTTCCTGCGCATGCACGAAGGCCCGCTTGCGCGGGCCTTTTTTCTTTCTCGGAAGCACCGGGCTTCAGGGCTTCGCCAGCTCGTACTTCGGCTTGCCCTTCGTGCCCACCATCAGGTGGTTCACCACCCCCATCACGTCGTCCACCAGCAGCACCGCCTTCTCCATCTGCTCGGCCTGCTCCTTCGTCCGCACGCATCCCATGAGCGTGACGATCCGGCGCTCGCCCAGCACCCACACGGAGGTGTCGTCGAAGCGTCCATCCCGCGCGATGTACTGCTTCACGCGCGGGATGATCTCCTGGTCGTACAGGAAGGAGTTGGGCAGCCGGCAGCGGCCGGAGTGGAAGCAGCTGGTGCCGTGCTGCGCGCGGGCATGCTCCTCCTTGCGGACCTCCTCCGGCGTGAAACCGGGCGGCCGCGGCGCCGGGCAGCCGGGCAGCGCGGAACTGACCTGCAGGAACGGGTCGTCGAAGACGTTGCGCCGCTCCTGCGCCGGCGCGGCCGCTGCGAACAGCAGCAGCCAGAAGACGTGGCGGGTGTTCATTCCCGAAGGCTACTGCAGGTGGCGAGGCTGTCATCCCGGGCTTCACCCGGGATCCATGCGCCGCTGGATCCGCCGCCGCATGGATCGCGGCGCGAGGCCGCAATGACGCGGCGGCTATTTCACCCGCTGCTTTTCCAGCTTGCGGGCGAGCGTGCGCCTGTGCATGCCCAGGCGGCGGGCGGTCTCGGAGATGTTGAACCCGGTCTCGGCGAGCGTCTCGTGGATGCGCTCCCACTCCAGCGTCTTGATGCTGGTCTGGCGCTCGGTGAGCTCCACCCCCGTGTCGCCCTGCGCGCGCGCGAAGGCGGCTTCGATGTCGTCCGTGTTGGCGGGCTTGGCGAGGTAGTGGCGCGCGCCCAGCTTGATGGCCTCCACGGCGGTCGCGATGCTCGCGTAGCCGGTCAGCACCACGATCACCATCCCGGGGTCGTGCTCGTGCAGCAGTTGCACGCAGGCCAGTCCGGAGGCGCCGCCGGCGAGCTTGAGGTCCACCACCGCGTACGCAGGCGCGTGGCCCTCCAGCAGCGCCCGCGCGCTTTCCAGGTCGGACGCGCGCAGCACACGATAGCCGCGCCGCTCGAAGGAACGCGTGAGCGTGCGGGCGAAGGCGTCGTCGTCCTCCACCACCAGCAGTTCGCGTTCAGCGTCCATCCTCGGCATCCTCCTGCGGCACCAGGGCGGCCAGCGGCAGCGTGATCGTCACCTCGGCCCCTCCCGGAACATTGTGCGCCGCCACCTGTCCCCCCAGGGTGCGTGCGACATTGAAGGCCAGGAAGAGCCCCAGGCCGCGGCCCGAGCCCTTGCTGGACTGGTAGGGCGTGCCCAGGCGCTCGAGGACGCCGGGCGGGAAGCCCGGCCCGCGGTCGCGCACGCGCAGGCTCAGCGTGTCCTCGTCCCAGCGGGCCTGGAAGAACAGCGGCGCGCCGGGCGCGGCCTCCAGCGCGTTGTCCAGGATGTTGTGCACCATCTGCTGGAGCGCGGTGTCGGAGATGATCGGCAGGTCCAGGCCCTCGCGCGCGAACTCCAGCGCGGCACCGCGGCTGCGCCTCCACTCACCGACCAGTTCGTCCAGGAACGCGTTCAGCGAAGTCTCCTGCGGCGCATCGCCGCGGGTCTCGCCGGCGGAGCTCAGGATGCCCGCGACGATGGCCTTGCAGCGGGCGATCTGGCGCTGCATCTCCTCGATCTCCTCGCGCAGCTCGGGCTCGCCGGCGAAGGGCGCCATGCGCGACCAGTCGCCCAGGATCACGGACAAGGTGGCGAGCGGCGTGCCCAGCTCGTGCGCCGCGCCCGAGGCCAGCAGGCCCATGCGCACGATGTGCTCCTCTTCCGCCGCGCGCTGGCGCAGCCTGGCCAGCGCCTCGTCGCGCTGGCGCAGGTTGCGCGAGATGCGGCCGATGAAGATCACCAGCAGCGCCGCGTCGAGCACGAAGCACACCAGCAGCCCGCTCACGTAGTCGCTGGAGAGCACGGCATCGAAAAGCCCCGGCAAGGCGAGCGGCCGGTGCCGCAAGGTCAGCGCGACGAAGGCCGCGGTCGTCGCCAGCACCAGCCCCCACACGTAGCGGGGCCGCAGCAGCACCGAGCCCACCGCGACCTGCAGCAGGAACAGGAAGATGAAGGGGTTGGTGATGCCGCCCGCGTAATAGAGCTGGCCGGTGAGCACGGCGACGTCGACCAGCAGGCCGGCGAAGAGCTCGCCATTGACGACCGGCAGCGCCAGGCGCGTGCGCAGCCAGCTCGCGACGTTGAACAGGGCCAGCACCGCGAGCAGCGTCAGCATCTCGCGCAGCGGCAGTTCCACGGCCAGCAGCAGCTCCACCACGAGGATCGTGAGCAGCTGGCCGGCCACGGCCAGCCAGCGCAGCTCCACGAGCTGCAGCAGGTTGCGGCGGTGGGCGAGCCGCTCCGGCGCCATGCCGGCGGCGTCGGGCGCGGGTGGGAAGGCGGGTGGCCTCAGCAAGCCGGTCGCCTCACTGCGGGCGCCGCCGCCGCCGGGCGTCCAGCAGCACGTAGCCGAAGGCCGCGGCCATCATGGCGGCAAGCGCGAACCAGGTGAGCGCGTAGGCCAGGTGGTCGTTGGGAAAGCGCAGCACCGTGAGCCCGGGACGCGGCCACGCCGCCGGATCGGAGCTGCCGACCTGGTCGATGAAGAAGGGGCTCACCGGACCGGCCAGGTGCTGGCGCGCCGCGATGGCGGCCACGTCGCGCGAGTACCAGCGGTCCGCGGCGGGGTCGTTCTTCTGCAGCAGCCGCCCGCCCGGCTCGCTCGCGCGCAGCAAGCCGGTGACCGTCTCCTCCAGCGCGGCTTGGGGCACCCGCTCGCGCAGCTCCAGCGGAACGAAGCCGCGGTTCACCAGCAGCCAGGGGCCCTCCTCGGTCTGCATCGGCGTGAGCACCCAGTAGCCCTGTCCCAGCGCGGTCGTCGCCGCGACCAGCACCTCGCGCTCGTAGTCCAGCCGGCCATGGGCCTGCACCCGCCGGTATTCATCCTCCTGCGTGAGGCGGTCCCACTGCCCCGGACCGGGCGGGGGCACGGGCGCTTCGCTGACGTTGCGCTGCACCCGCGCGATCAGCGCCTCCTTCCAGGCGAGGCGCTCGAGCTGCCACACCCCCAGCGCGGCGAAGCCCGCGCACGCCAGGGCGCAGGCGGTGAGCATCACCAGCAGCGCGCGCAGCGTGCGCGGGCCCCGCGCCGGAGGGTGGGTGCTCAAGGCATGTTGCGCACCGTGTGCGGGTCCATGGGCATCATGTTGGCGTTCATGTGGTACATCACCCAGACGGAACCGGCCAGCATGATCACCACCACGATGAGGGTGAAGATGGTGGCGAGCATGGACCAGCCGCCTTCGACCTTCGCGTTCAGGTGCAGGAAGTAGATCATGTGCACGACCACCTGCACGGCCGCGAGGCCCAGGATGATGAACTTGGTCGGCTCGGGCGGCAGCACCTTCGCCATCACCAGCCAGAAGGGAATCGCCGTGAGGACCACGGCGAGCACGAAGCCCACCAGGTAGCCCTTGACGGTGGCGTGGTAGCCGACGTCGTCGTGGCCGTCGTGGTGCTCGTGCTGCGCGGCGCTCATGGCAGGACCCCCACCAGGTAGACGAAGGTGAAGACGCCGATCCACACGACGTCCAGGAAGTGCCAGAACATCGACAGGCACACCAGCCGGCGCTTGTTCTCGCGCGTGAGGCCCAGCTTGCCGACCTGCACCATCAGGGTCACGAGCCAGACGGTTCCGAAGGTCACGTGCAGGCCGTGCGTACCCACCAGCGTGAAGAAGCTGGAGAGGAAGGCGCTGCGCTGGGGCCCGAAGCCCTCGTGGACCAGGTGCGAGAACTCGTAGAGCTCGATGCCGAGGAAACCCAGCCCGAGCAGCCCGGTGACGGCCAGCCAGGCCAGCACCTGTCCCTTCCTGCCGGCCAGCATCGCGATCATCGCGAAGCCATAGGTGATGGAAGACAGCAGCAGCAGGCCGGTGTTCACCGCCACCAGCGGCAGCTCGAACAGGTCGGCGCCGGACGGGCCCGCCGCATAGCTGCGGCCCAGCACCGCGTAGGTGGCGAACAGGACGGCGAAGACGAGGCAGTCGCTCATCAGGTACATCCAGAACCCGAACAGGGTGCCTTGTTCCGGGTGGTGGCTGCCGTCGTCGTAGAAGACCGGCGGGGCGCCGGCGATGTTCACGGTGGGGGAAGACATGGTCCTGGCTGTTCCTCAGGCTGCGGCCAGGTCGCGCGTGCGCGCGTCCTCGCTGCGCGTGACCACGTCCGCCGGGATGTGGAAGTCACGGTCGTAGTTGAAGGTGTGGATGATGGCCGCGGCGAGCATCGCGACGAAGCTGACGCCGGCCACCAGCCACATGTGCCACACCAGCGCGAAGCCCAGCAGGGTGGCGATCATGGCGATCACGAAGCCGGCCGCGGTGTTCTTCGGCATGTGGATGGACTGGAAGCCGGAGGTCGGGCGCACGGCGCCGCGCTGCTTCATGTCGTGCCAGGCGTCGGTGTCGTACACCACCGGCGTGAACGCGAAGTTGTAGTCGGCCGGCGGCGAGGCGGTGGCCCACTCCAGGGTGCGGCCGTTCCACGGGTCGCCGGTCAGGTCGCGCAGCTGCTCGCGCCGCAGGTAGCTCACCACCAGCTGGACGAGGAAGGCGCCGATGCCCAGGGCGATCAGGCCGGCGCCCACGCCCGCGATCACGAACCAGACCTGCAGCGAAGGGTCGTCGAAGTGGCTCACGCGCCGCGTGACGCCCATGAGCCCCAGCACGTACAGCGGCGTGAAGGCGACCCAGAAGCCGACCAGCCAGCACCAGAAGGACACCCGGCCCCAGAAGTCGTCGAGCCGGTAGCCGAAGGCCTTGGGGAACCAGTAGTTGATGCCGGCGAAGATGCCGAACACGACGCCGCCGATGATCACGTTGTGGAAATGCGCGATCAGGAACAGGCTGTTGTGCAGCACGAAGTCGGCCGCCGGCACCGCCAGCAGCACGCCCGTCATGCCGCCGATGACGAAGGTGACCATGAAGCCCACCGTCCACAGCATCGGCAGCTCGAAGCGGATGCGCCCGCGGTACATGGTGAACAGCCAGTTGAAGATCTTCGCGCCGGTCGGGATCGAGATGATCATGGTCGTGATCCCGAAGAAGGAGTTCACGCTCGCCCCCGAGCCCATGGTGAAGAAGTGGTGCAGCCACACCAGGTAGGACAGCACGGCGATCACGCAGGTCGCGTAGACCATGGACGCGTAGCCGAACAGGCGCTTGCCGCTGAAGGTGGCGACCACCTCCGAGAACACGCCGAACACGGGCAGCACCAGGATGTAGACCTCGGGGTGGCCCCAGATCCAGATCAGGTTCACGTACAGCATGGCGTTGCCGCCCAGGTCGTTCGTGAAGAAGTTGGTGCCCAGGTAGCGGTCCGCCGAGAGCAGCGCCAGGGCCGCGGCCAGGATCGGGAAGCTGGCCACGATCAGCACGTTCGTGCACAGGGACGTCCAGGTGAACACCGGCATCTTCATCAGCTTCATGCCGGGCGCACGCATCTTCAGGATGGTGGCGATCAGGTTGATGCCGGACAAGGTCGTGCCGATGCCGGCCACCTGCAGGGCCCAGATGTAGTAGTCCACCCCCACGTCCGGACTCGCGGCCAGCCCCGACAGCGGCGGGTACGCGAGCCAGCCGGTCTTGGCGAACTCGCCGATGAACAGCGAGGCCATCACCAGGGCGGCGCCGCCCGTGGTCATCCAGAAGCTGAAGTTGTTCAGGAACGGGAAGGCCACGTCGCGCGCGCCGATCTGCAGCGGCACGAGGTAGTTCATGAGGCCCGTCACCAGGGGCATGGCGACGAAGAAGATCATGATCACGCCGTGCGCGGTGAAGATCTGGTCGTAGTGGTGCGGCGGCAGGAAGCCGGCGTTGTCGCCGAAGGCCACGGCCTGGTGCATGCGCATCATGATCGCGTCGGCGAAGCCGCGCAGCAGCATCACGATGCCCAGCACCACGTACATGATGCCGATCTTCTTGTGGTCGATGCTGCAGATCCAGTCGTGCCACAGCGGGCCCCACAGGCGCAGCCTGGTCAGCCCGCCCACGACGACGAGGCCCCCGAGCACGACCCCGGCGAAGGTGGCGAGGAGGATGGGCTCGTGCAGGGGGATGGCTTCCCATCCCAGCTTGCCCAGGATCAGTTCGGTCAGGCTCATGTCTTCAGTCCGCGGCGGCGGGGCGCGGCAGGCCCAGCGGGTTGTCGGGGGTGCAGAGGGCGGCGACGACGGCGCGCGCGCCGGTGGCCGTGGACTGGCGCAGGATGCCGTCGACGTTGCCCTTGCCCAGGCCGCCCCCGGCGTCGATGGCCATCATCTGGTGGCTGCACATCTTGCGGCCGTCGACGCAGCGGTTCAGCACTGCTTCGTACAGGCCGGCTTCCACCTGCGCGAAGTGGCGCACGGGCTCCTTGTGGCTGGGTTTCTCCAGCTCCAGGTAGTTCGTGCGCGTGAGCGCCACGCCGCCGCTCTTGTTGGCCGCCACCCAGGCGGAGAAGTCGGCGTCGTTGAGGCTCAGCACGCGAAAGCGCATGTCCGAGAAGCCCGCGCCGCTGTAGTTCGCCGACAGGCCTTCGTAGTTGCCGGTGCGGTTGAGCACCGCGTTCAGCTTGGTCTGCATGCCCGGCATCGCGTAGACCATGCCGGCCATCGCCGGCACGTAGAAGGTGTTCATGACCGTGGAGGCGGTCATGCGGAATTCCACCGGGCGGTCCACCGGCAGCGCCAGCTCGTTGAGCGAGGCGATGCCCTGCTCCGGATACAGGAACAGCCACTTCCAGTCCATGGCGACGACGTTCACCACCAGCGGCTCGGTGCCGGCGGGCAGCGGCCGCTGGGCATCGATGCGCTCCAGCGGCCGGAACGGGTCCAGCTTGTGGGTGCTGATCCAGGTGATCGCGCCCAGGGCGATGATGATCAGCAGCGGCGCGCCCCAGATCACCAGCTCCAGCTTGGTGGAGTGGTCCCAGTCGGGCGTGTACGTGGCCTGCTCGTTCGAAGCGCGGTAGCGGTACGCGAAGAACAGGATCAGCGCGATCACCGGCACGATGATCAGCAGCATCAGGAAGGTGGACGTGAGGATCAACTGCGCCTGTTGCACGGCGACGTCGCCGTGCGGCTTCATCACGATCAGGTTGCAGCCTGCCAGCGGCAGGACCAGGGCCGCGAGGGCGCCGAGGCGCGCGAGCGGATGGCGGAAGGGGGAAGGAGGCATCGGGATCGGTCGCGCTGGGGTAAACGCTCATTGCGCTTCGGGCGCCAATGTATCCCTCTTGATGCAACTCAAGAAGTGGACATTTTGTCCCACCCGGTTTCAGGCCCTTTCCCCCTCGCGCCGGGTTTTGCCCTTTTGCCCTTTCCTCGGTTACCCTTCCCCGGTTCGTCCCCCCGTTCCGCTCCGATGACTTCTGCCGCCCGCGCCCCGCTGCCTCCCCTCCCTTCGCCCCTGACCGGCGCCCACGGCGCGAATCCGGAGAACTCCGCCGAAGCCGCGAGCGTCGCCCCGGGCGACATCGCCGTGGGCGTGGTGATCGGCCGGGCCTCGGAGTACTTCGACTTCTTCGTGTTCGGCATCGCCTCGGTGCTGGTGTTCCCGACGGTGTTCTTTCCGTTCGCCGGGCGGGTCGAAGGCATCCTGTGGGCGTTCGGGCTGCTGGCGATCGCCTTCGTGGTGCGGCCGGTCGGCACGCTGCTCGGGATGGCGCTGCAGCGCCGCTTCGGGCGCGGCGCCAAGCTGACCGTGTCGCTGTTCCTGCTGGGAAGCTGCACCGTGGGCATCGCGCTGCTGCCCTCCTACGCCGCGGCCGGCGCCACCGGCATCGTCCTGCTGCTGGCGTGCCGCATCGGCCAGGGCCTGGCGCTGGGCGGCTCCTGGGACGGCCTGCCCTCGCTGCTGTCGCTCAACGCCCCGGAAGGCAAGCGCGGCCGCTATGCCATGCTGGGACAGCTGGGCGCGCCCCTGGGCTTCCTGATCGCCTGCGGCCTCTTCGCCTACCTGTGGGGCAACCTGTCGCCCGTGGACTTCCACGAGTGGGGCTGGCGCTTCCCCTTCTTTGCCGCCTTCGCCATCAACGTGGTGGCGCTGTTCGCGCGCCTGCGCCTGGTGGTGACGCACGAATACGAGCGCGAACTGCACGCGCACGAGCTGGAGCCCTGCGACACCGGTGAACTCTTCCGGCAGCAGGGCTACAACGTGGTGATCGGCGCCTTCGCTTCGCTCGCCTCCTATGCCTTGTTCCACCTGGTCACGGTCTTCCCGCTGTCCTGGGTGATGCTGTATTCGGAGCAGGAGATCAGCCAGGTGCTCGCCGTGGAACTGGTGGGTGCCGTGCTCGCCGGCCTGGCCATGCTGGCCTCCGGCTGGATCGCCGACCGCGTCGGCCGCCGCAGGGTGCTGGGCGGGTCGGCCATCGCCATCGGCCTGTTCAGCCTGGCAACGCCCTGGCTGCTGGGAGGCGGGACCGGGGCGCAGGACGCCTTCATCCTCGTGGGCTTCGTGCTGCTCGGGCTGTCCTATGGCCAGGCCGCCGGCGCGGTGGCGGGCAACTTCCTGCCGTCCTTCCGCTACACCGGTTCGGCCCTCACCACCGACCTCGCCTGGCTCATCGGTGCCGCCTTCGCGCCGCTGGTGGCCCTGTTCCTGTCGGCCCGGTTCGGGCTGGTGGCGGTGAGCCTGTACCTGCTGTCCGGCGCGGTCTGCACGCTGCTGGCGCTGCGGACCAACCGCATGCTGACGCTGCGGGACTGATACCCGACCCGGGAGGGCCGTCATCGCGGATGGCGATGGCGCAACCCCACCCTATCCCTGAAAATAGCGGCTTCGCCATCGCGCCACGCGATGCCCAAGCCGCCATGCGTCCCTCCGAACGTTCCTTCGCCCGCCGCATTGACCTGACCTCGCTGCAGCTGTTCGTCGCCGTGTGCGAGCTCGGCTCCATCGGCAAGGCGGCCGAGCGCGAGTTCATCGCCGCGTCGGCGGTGAGCAAGCGGCTGTCGGACCTGGAGGCGACGCTGGAGACGCCCCTGCTCTATCGCCACACGCGCGGCGTCAAGCTGACGCCGGCCGGCGAGAGCCTGCTGCACCACGCGCGCTCGGTCCTCTTCAGCCTGGAGAAGATGCAGGCGGAGCTGTCCGAATACGCCGAGGGCGTGCGCGGCCACGTGCGCATCCATGCCAACATCTCCGCCATCGTGCAGTTCCTGCCCGAGGACCTGGGCGCCTTCAGCCAGGCGCACCCGCAGGTGAAGATCGACCTGGAGGAGCACCTGTCCACCGAGGTGCTGCGCGCCGTGCAGGAAGGCGCGGCGGACCTGGGCATCTGCAACATCGCCGCCGGCGGCAATGGCCACGAGCTGCAGACGCTGCCCTACCGCCAGGACGAACTGGTGCTGATCGTGCCGCGCGGACATGTGCTGGCGCGCAGGACGGCGGTGGCGTTCGAGGACACGCTGGACTTCGACCACGTCGGCCTGCACTCCAACAGCTCCATCTACCTGGCCATGCGCGACGCCGCCGCCGCCGCGGGGCGCCCCATCCGCCTGCGCATCCACGTCACGGGCCTGGACGCCATGTGCCGCATGATCCACAACGGCCTGGGCGTGGGCGTCATGCCGCGCCGCGCCTTCATGCTGATGCACGGCGTGGGCGACCTGGACTGCGTGCGCCTCACCGATGCCTGGGCCACGCGGGACATCCGCCTGGCCGCCCGCGATTTTTCCACCCTCCCGCTCACCGCCCGCCTGCTGGTGGACCACCTGCGCGCCCGCGCGCAGGAGCAGCAGTCGCTCGCCGCATAGAATTTCAAGCCAAAGGAAGCCCATGGCCCGCACCCTGTACGACAAGATCTGGGACGAGCACGTCGTCCACACCGAGGAAGACGGCACGTCCATCCTCTACATCGACCGCCACCTGGTGCACGAGGTGACCAGCCCGCAGGCCTTCGAAGGCCTGCGCGAGACCGGCCGCAAGGTGTGGCGCATCAGCTCCGTGGTGGCCACCGCCGACCACAACACGCCCACCACCGGCTGGGAGCGCGGCTACGACGGCATCGTCGACCCGATCTCCAAGCAGCAGATCACGACCCTGGACCACAACATCGACGAGTTCGGTGCCGCCGCGTACTTCCCCTTCCTGTCGAAACGCCAGGGCATCGTGCACGTGATCGGCCCCGAGTCCGGCGCGACGCTGCCCGGCATGACGGTGGTCTGCGGCGACTCGCACACCTCCACGCACGGCGCCTTCGGCGCGCTGGCGCACGGCATCGGCACCTCCGAGGTGGAGCACGTGCTCGCCACCCAGACGCTGCTGGCCAAGAAGGCGAAGAACATGCTGGTGCAGGTCGAGGGCAAGCTGGGCCTCGGCGTGACCGCCAAGGACATCGTGCTGGCGATCATCGGCAAGATCGGCACCGCCGGCGGCACGGGCTACACCATCGAGTTCGCCGGCTCCGCCATCCGCAGCCTGAGCATGGAAGGCCGCATGACCGTGTGCAACATGGCCATCGAGGCCGGCGCGCGCGCCGGCATGGTGGCGCCCGACGAGAAGACCTTCGAGTACGTCAAGGGCCGTCCGCTGGCGCCCAGCGGCGTGGAGTGGGAGCAGGCCGTCGCCTACTGGCGCACCCTGTTCTCCGACCCCGATGCGAAATGGGACACGGTGGTGAAACTGGACGCCGCCGGGATCCAGCCGCAGGTCACCTGGGGCACCTCGCCCGAGATGGTCACCACCATCGAGGGCCGCGTGCCGGACCCGGACAAGGAAAAGGACGGCAACAAGCGCAATGCCATGGAGCGCGCCCTGACCTACATGGGCCTGCAGCCGGGCAAGCCGATGAACGACATCTACGTCGACAAGGTGTTCATCGGCTCCTGCACCAACAGCCGCATCGAGGACATGCGCGAAGCCGCCGCGGTGGTCAAGCGGCTCGGTCGCAAGGTCGCGCCCAACATCAAGGCGGCGCTCGTGGTGCCGGGCTCGGGCATGGTCAAGGAGCAGGCCGAACGCGAAGGCCTGGACCAGATCTTCAAGGCCGCCGGCTTCGAGTGGCGCGAGCCGGGCTGCTCCATGTGCCTGGCGATGAACGCCGACCGGCTGGAGCCGGGCGAGCGCTGCGCCTCCACCAGCAACCGCAATTTCGAAGGCCGCCAGGGTGCCGGCGGCCGCACGCACCTCGTGAGTCCCGCCATGGCGGCAGCTGCCGCCGTCCATGGCCATTTCGTCGATGTCCGGCAGTTCGCCTGAGAGGAGAGCCAATGAAGACCATCACCGCCGCCGCCCTGTTCGCCTTCGCCCTGATGCTTGCCGGCTGCAACACCGTGCGCGGCATGGGCCAGGACATCCAGAAGGCGGGCGAGAAGATCGAAGACACGGCGAAGAAGAAATAAAGGACCTGGGGACGAGCACCAGCGCAGCGCTGGCCGGCCCCTTCTGACCATCATGGACAAATTCATCGTGCACAAGGGGCTCGTCGCCCCCATGGATCGCGAAAACGTCGACACGGACGCGATCATCCCCAAGCAGTTCCTCAAGCGGATCACCAAGACCGGCTTCGGTCCCAACCTGTTCGACGAGTGGCGCTACCTGGACAAGGGCGAGCCGGACTCGGACCCGGCCAGCCGCCGGCCCAACCCGGACTTCGTGCTGAACCAGCCGCGCTACCAGGGCGCCTCGGTGCTGCTGGCGCGCAAGAACTTCGGCTGCGGCTCCTCGCGCGAGCACGCGCCCTGGGCGCTGCAGCAGTACGGCTTCCGCGCGCTGATCGCCCCGAGCTTCGCGGACATCTTCTTCAACAACACGTTCAAGAACGGCCTGCTGCCGATCGTGCTGCCGGACGCCACCGTGGCGCAGTTGTTCGACGAGGTGCACGCCTTCCCGGGCTACCAGCTGACCGTGGACCTGGACCGCCAGGTGGTCGTCAAGCCCCAGGGCGAGGAAATCCCCTTCGAGGTCCAGCCCTTCCGCCGCTACTGCCTCATGAACGGCTTCGACGACATCGGCCTGACCCTGCGCCAGTCCGACAAGATCAGGCAATACGAAGCCGAGCGCCTGGCGAAGAAGCCCTGGCTGGCCCATACGCTCTGAACTCCTGAAAAACACAATGAAAATCGCAGTCCTCCCTGGTGACGGCATCGGCACCGAAATCGTCGACGAGGCCGTCAAGGTCCTGAAGGTCCTGGACCTGAAGTTCGAGCTGGAATTCGCCGACGTCGGCGGCATGGCGTACGACAAGCATGGCCATCCGCTGCCCGAGGCCACGCTCAAGCTCGCCAAGGAAGCCGACGCGGTGCTGTTCGGCGCCGTCGGCGACTGGAAGTACGACAAGCTGGAACGGCAGTTGCGCCCCGAGCAGGCGATCCTGGGCCTGCGCAGGAACCTGGGGCTGTTCGCGAACTTCCGGCCGGCCATCTGCTACGAGCAGCTCACGCACGCCTCCAGCCTGAAGCCCGAGCTGGTCGCGGGACTGGACATCCTGATCATCCGGGAGCTCACCGGCGACATCTACTTCGGCCAGCCGCGGGGGCGTCGCCAGTCTCCCGACGGCGCGTTCCAGGGCGCGGAGGAAGCTTTCGACACCATGCGCTACGCGCGCCCGGAGATCGAGCGCATCGCCCACGTCGCCTTCCAGGCCGCGCGCAAGCGCAGCAAGAAGGTGACCAGCGTGGACAAGGCCAACGTGCTGGAGACCTTCCAGTTCTGGAAGGACGTGGTCACCGAGGTCGGCCAGCAGTACCCGGACGTGAAGCTGGACCACATGTACGTGGACAACGCGGCCATGCAGCTGGTGAAGGCGCCCAAGTCCTTCGACGTGGTGGTCACCGGCAACATGTTCGGCGACATCCTGTCGGACGAGGCGGCCATGCTGACCGGCTCCATCGGGATGCTGCCGTCGGCCAGCCTGAATGCGTCCAACCAGGGCCTGTACGAGCCGTCCCACGGCAGCGCGCCGGACATCGCCGGCAAGGGGGTCGCCAATCCTTTGGCTACAATCCTGTCAGCCGCCATGATGCTCCGCTTCTCCCTCAACCAGCCCCAGGCCGCCGACCGCATCGAGTCCGCGGTCAAGGCCGTGCTGTCCCAGGGCCTGCGGACGGCGGACATCTGGTCCGAAGGCACCCGCAAGGTCGGCACCCGCGAAATGGGTGAGGCCGTCGTTGCGGCCATCACGACGAAGACCACCAAGAGCTAGCAAGCTCCGGTTCGTCGCGCCCACCCCCGGCACTGACGAGCCGGGGGAACCAGATCCAAACTGAAAGGCGCGCACCCATGACTCTCTCGAACGGACAACAACCGCTGGTCGGCCTCGTGGGCTGGCGCGGCATGGTCGGCTCGGTCCTGATGGACCGCATGCAGGCCGAGGGCGACTTCGGCCTGATCGAGCCCCTGTTCTTCTCCACCTCCAACGCCGGCGGCAAGGCGCCCGCCCAGGCGAAGAACGAGAAGACCCTCAAGGACGCGTTCGACATCGAGGCGCTGAAGAAGTGCGACGTGGTCATCACCTGCCAGGGCGGCGACTACACGACCGAGGTGTTCCCCAAGCTGCGCGCGGCCGGCTGGAACGGCCACTGGATCGACGCGGCCTCCACGCTGCGCATGAAGGACGACGCCGTCATCGTCCTGGACCCGGTCAACCTGCCTGTCATCAAGAATGCGCTGGGCAAGGGCGGCCGCAACTGGATCGGCGGCAACTGCACCGTGAGCTGCATGCTCATGGGCGTGGGCGCGCTGTACAAGGCGGGCCTGGTCGAGTGGATGACCAGCATGACCTACCAGGCCGCTTCCGGCGGCGGCGCGCAGCACATGCGCGAGCTGCTCACCCAGTTCGGCACGCTCAACGCCGAAGTGCGCGCGCTGCTGGACGACCCCAAGTCCGCCATCCTGGAGATCGACCGCAAGGTGCTCGCGCGCCAGCAGTCCCTGTCCGGGGAAGAGACCGCCAACTTCGGCGTGCCCCTGGGCGGCTCGCTGATCCCCTGGATCGACAAGGACCTGGGCAACGGTGTGTCCCGCGAAGAATGGAAGGCGGGCGCCGAGACCAACAAGATCCTCGGCCAGGGCGCAGGCTTCGGCACCCCGGCGGTCCCGGTCGACGGCTTCTGCGTTCGCATCGGCGCGATGCGTTGCCACAGCCAGGCCCTGACCTTCAAGCTGAAGAAGGACGTGCCGCTCGCGGACATCGAGGCGCTGATCGCCAACGACAACCCATGGGCCAAGGTCGTGCCGAACACGCGCGAAGCCTCGATCCGGGACCTGACGCCCGTGGCCGTGACCGGCACGCTGGGCATCCCGGTGGGCCGCATCCGCAAGCTGGCCATGGGTCCGGAGTACGTCGGCGCCTTCACCATCGGCGACCAGCTGCTGTGGGGCGCGGCGGAGCCCCTGCGCCGGATGCTGCGCATCCTGCTCGAGGCCTGATCGACGCGGCAGAAAGTGGCACCCGGGGCGCTGCATCGCAGCGCCTTTTTGTTGTCCGCGCCACAGTCCGCCGATGGCTCGACGTTGCCCGTTGGCAACAAGGGATGGGGTGCGGAGCGGTGCATGAGCGTTCCACGGACGTTAAGCGGCGTCTCAGCTTGTCAGTCTAAAACGTTGCTGCTATGGTCCTTTTTCGAATTCAGCGATGGGCAGCATGAAGAGAAAAAGACAGCCTCCCGGAGGAGGTGTGGGGACTCAGCAACAAAAGGGCCTGCCGAAACTTCGAGTCTCGGCGCTCGCGCTCGCTGCTGCAGTCACCTTCGGCTTTGCCTCCCCTGACGCACAGGCGTTGGCACTCGGTCGCGTGACCGTGCAGTCCGCCCTCGGCGAGCCACTGCGCGCCGAGATCGACGTTCCCGAGATCACGCCGGAGGAAGTGTCCTCCCTGCACGCGAACATCGCGGCACCCAACGTCTTCCGCAACCAGGGCCTGGACTACAGCAGCGCCCTGTCGAACGTCACGATCACCCTGCAGCGCCGCACCAACGGCAGCTACTACCTGCAGCTGGCCAGCGACCGTCCCGTCAGCGAACCCTTCGTGGACGTCATCCTGGAGGCCGCGTGGTCCTCCGGCCGCGTGCAGCGCGACTTCACGATGCTGTTCGATCCGCCGGCACTGCGGCAGCCCCAGGCGCCCTTGTCGGCGCAGGTCGGCCCGGGCACCGCAGCCCCGCGTGCTGCGGCACCGGCCGCGCCCGCGGCGCGCCCGGCCGCGCCCGCTCCGGCACCGGCC